>CANRKJ010000036.1 GCA_947631185.1 uncultured Clostridia bacterium
TCAAGTTTATACATAAGTGAAATTTTCGCTAATAAAATAATCTTATTTTTGGGTGAAATTTTCAAAAATTATTGACATATTTTCTATTTTGTTCCTTTTAAACAAAAAAAAATAAAAGCTAGATTAGCTCCAACTTCTATTAAAATCAAAAATTATTACAAACCAATAAAGGTTTATTTTTAAACAATTTGGTTGCGGGAGTAAGACTCGAACTTACGACCTTCGGGTTATGAGCCCGACGAGCTGCCAACTGCTCCATCCCGCGATATTTACTATGCGTTTTATTATACATTTATGTATCACTTTTGTCAATAGCTTTTTCAAAAAAACTTATAAATAGTGGCGTTTTGCGATTTACTATATTATATTATATGCAAATATTTTTAAATTATTACTTATTCTAAATTCTCTCTACCGATAAATTTATTGAAAATTGTTAAACCCCTTTAATTAGCTTTACTATCATAATACTATTTACTATTTTTTCGAGTTTTGCATCAAATAATTAATTTTTTAGCAATGTGAATATTAGACAAATTTTGACAAAAATTTCATTTTTTTATCCTGATTTTTTATTTTTTAGAAAATTTTGTATTTACAAAACATTTTTTTTATGTTATTATAAAGTTGTATAGGTATTATAAATTCATAAGGAGGAAATTTAATATGAATAAGAAAATAATGAAAATAATTACTTTTTTAGCAATAATTTTTATGGCTATATCAACATTAGCTGTTACAGCTTTTGCATCTGATGGATCTGAATTTGAAAACTTTTCTAATATGAGTACTACTGCATTTGACGGTTATGGAGATAACACTGGTGCTTCAAAATCTGTAGGAAAAATATCTGGTGCAATTCTAAATATTGTTAGAGTTGTAGCTGTTGCTGCAGCAGTAATTATGTTAATAGTTTTAGCTATTAAGTATATTTCATCAGCTCCTAATGACAAAGCTGAAATCAAAAAACATGCTGTTGTCTATGTTGTTGGTGCAATATTATTATTCAGTGCTAGTGGTGTACTTGGAATTATTCAAAATTTTGCTAGCAATATTCAATCTGAAGGAACTAAAGGAACTACAGGTAATACAACAAACCTATAATTAATTAGTTAGTATTATTATAAAAACCATTTAATTTTATTAAATGGTTTTTTATTTACTTTTTTTTTATAAAATGATATAATTAATTATAGCATTTTATAGTATTATATCCAGGAGGTTTGATGAAATGAAAAAAAGAATTTTAAAATTTTTTATTATATTATTTTTATTATTTTTTATAATACAATTTCCTATTATCTCAAATGCAAGTTATGATTATGGTTTAAACGCAGATGATATTAAAGCTAGTGACAAATCTACTGCTTCTATTTCAGTAGGTAAGTTAGCTGGGGCTACAATTAATTTCATAAAAGTTGTATCAGTTGCAATTGCAGTAATTATGTTAATCGTTCTTGCTGTTAAGTATATGTTATCTGCTCCTAATGACAAAGCTGAAATCAAAAAACATGCTGTTGTTTACGTTGTAGGTGCAATAGTTTTATTTAGTGCTAGTGGTGTACTTGAAATTATTCAAAAATTTGCTAACAATATTCAATCTGAAGGAACTAATGGAACTAATGAAACTACGAGTAAAACAATAAGCCTATAATTAATTAGTTAGTATTATTATAAAACATTTAATTTTTTTAAATGTTTTTTTATTTTGTCTTTATTAAATTTTTAATTTGATTATATTTATTTTCTCCAATTCCACTTACATTTTTTATATCTTCTATATTTTTAAATTTTCCATTTTCTTCTCTATATGTTATTATTTTTTGTGCTGTTGATTCTCCTATCCCAGGTAAAGTTATTAATTTTGATATATCTGCTGTATTTATATTTATACTATTTGAATTATTTTCAATAATTTCATTTTCAACATCAATATTATTTCCATCTTTTTCCTCATTTATACTCGGAATTTTTATTTTTTCACCATCAGATATTGTATATGCTAAATTAATATTTTCTAAATCAGCATTTTCAGTTGTACCTCCTGCCATTTCTATTGCATCTAATATTCTACTATCCACATCTAATGTATATACACCAGGATTTTTTATTTCTCCAATTATGTAAATTATTATTTTTTCAGTTGATAATTCATCTTCTTCCTGAACTTCTTCTATAATATTTGTTTCTTCATATTGATTCATATTTATATAATTTTCTGTTTTTTTATTAAAAAAATATATAATTATAACTGAAAATATAATAACCAAAAAAATTATAGGTATTATTATTTTTATTTTACTTATTTGATTTATTATTTTAAAATTATTATACAATTTATTATTTTCTTTCAATATTAACATTCATTCCCTTCTAAATATAATCTATTTTAATTACTACAATTTTTATTTTGATACATTATCTCAATAAAAACTATATGATAAAAAAGTTGCTCTTTTTAAAATTTAGTTTTAAATTATTCCTATTTTTTATTGTCTTTTTATTTAATTTGGTATATATTTATTGATATATAATTTTACAAAGGAGATTAAAATGAAAAAATTTATAAAAATTTTAATCATAGTTTTATTAATTAATTGTTTTAATATATATAGTTTTGCTGATACAGAATCAGATTCAAAAGAAAATACAAATAATAATTTTGAAATTAGTTCTGAATCAGCAATTTTAGTTGAAGAAAAAACCGGAATCACTGTTTTTGAAAAAGATGCAGACAAAAAAATGTATCCTGCTAGTACTACTAAAATAATGACTGCAATTTTAGTATTAGAAAATTGTGAGCTTTCAGACATGGTTACTGTAAGTTCTAATGCTTTAAAATCAATTCCTAGTGGTTATGTTACTGGAGAATTATTTGTTGAAGAAAAATTACCTGTAGAAGATTTGTTATATGAACTATTACTTAAATCTGCAAATGATGTTGCTGTTGTTCTAGCAGAACATGTATCCGGATCTGTAGAAGAATTTTCAAATCTAATGAATAAAAAAGCAAAAGAACTAGGATGTACAAACACTAATTTTGTTAATCCAAATGGAATACATAATGAAAACCACTATTCTACCGCCAGAGATTTAGCTATAATTGCAAAATATTGTATGCAAAACGATAAATTTAGGGAAATAGTTTCTACAAGAGAATATAATCTTCCAAAAAGTAATAAATATCCTTTTACAGATAGAAAGTTTAAAAATACTAATGAACTTATTTTACCTGATGGAAAATATTATTATGAATATGCTACAGGAATAAAAACAGGATATACAAAAGAAGCTAAAAGTTGTTTAATTTCAAGCAGTAGTAAAAATGATATAAATTTTATTTCCGTTGTTTTAGGTGGTAGTTCTACATCAAATGGAAAAGATGCTAGATTTACAGATACTATAAATTTATTTAATTATGGTTATGAAAATTATAAATTTATTGAATTTAAAACTGCAAATGAATTTATCACTAATATAGAAATAGAAAACGCAACAGAAGAAACTAAAAATTTGAATCTAAAAATTACAGAACCATTAACATGTTTTAGTAATATTAATTTTGATTTTGATAATTTAGAACCTAAAATACAATTAAATGAAGATATTTCCGCACCAATTTCTAAAGGAGATATTCTAGGAAAAGTTACATATGAAATAAATGGAATAGAATATTCTACTAATCTTGTAGCAACAGAAAACGTAGAGGAAAAAAATAATTATTTATACTTTATTATAGCTGGATTTATAATCTTAATTTTAGGAATTTTGTTATTATTTTTAAGAAAATCAAAAAATAAAAAAATCAAAAAAAATAAGAATAGATCTAGAAAAAAAAGATAACATTATTATAAAAGCTTGCAAAACAAATTGCAAGCTTTTTTATATAATATTTTATAAATCTATAATTTCTATTTTATCTTTATATATAATTCCAGCAATTCCATCTGCAATAATTATATCTTTTATTTCTTTTTCAGATGTGTAATTTTTTGATAACCATCCTGATTTTTTTAAAATTTGAACAGAATTTAAAAAATTTAAACCTATATTATTAGAAGATGTTTTTATTGAATTTGCTAAACTTAAATTTTGAAAATACAATGATTCTTTTTTTGTATTAAGATTTAGTATTCTAACTCTATAATCCGAAGTTAATAAACCAGAAGATACTTTTTCAAAAATTACTAAACTATTTTTTAAATTAATATCTACAAATAACATATTATCATCAAAATCTAATATTCTTTCATTTTCCTTCTGATTTACCCTTTGAATATAACTGCTAAATTCGCAAAATACATTATCTCCAGACTGATAATTTAAATTTGTAATTATTTCGTTTGAATCAGATTCATATTCATTTACAATTGAATTTTCTGAATCATTTTTAGCTAAATCAATCGAAATTATTTTTACTTTTGATTTTATAATTGTTCCAGTATAATCTACTTCTCCAATTGCTAAATATCTATTATTATTTGAAATATCTGTACATAACGCATATGTTGAAGATAAATAAGTTTTAAATAATTCAACTCCAGTTTGATTATAAACTATAACCACAGATTTACATGTAGTATTAGTAACAATTAAACTAACATACCCATTAGGATTTATATTTATTTTTGAAATATTTCCTTCAACACTCCCTTGCCATAATATTTCATTATCATAAACTACACAAAAATTTTTTCCCTCTTTTTCAGCTATAATTAAATATTTTCCATTTGAACTCATCATTGGTGATGCTATACTTATATCATTTGAAGCAATATTTTCGCCATCTTTTGTATAACTTTTTAAAACTCCTTTTGATAAAACAACTATATAATTATCATATGCATATACCACTGGATTATCTTCAGAATTTATCTCTATAAAATTTAAATTATTTTCAGATATTTCTCTATTAAAAATTTTATCAATATATTCTCTAAATTCCACGTTGCTAATATATAATGCTGACAAAATTACTATAGCTATTATTATAATACTAAAAATAATTATCTTAATAATTGATTTCTTTTTTTCCACTTTTATCTCCTATTATAAGTATTATTTAAAAATCATATTTTACATTCAAATATAGAAAATATCAATTATAAATATACCAATTAATCTTTTTTTTTGCAATATGTACTAATAAATTTATTGACAAAAGTATTCTCTGAGATTATAATAATATACGAAACGCACCAGTAGCTTAGCTGGATAGAGCGTTCGGCTACGAACCGGAAGGTCGGGGATTCGAATTCCTCCTGGTGCACCAACTCCTTTCGGATAGAAAGGAGTTTTTAGTATTAATATGAAAAATTCTTTTACCAAAAAAAATATAAATTTAAAATTATTTTTTTACTTAATTATTTCTATTTTAATAGGAATTTTTTTAGTTCCAAAAAATATGCAAAATGATACATTGGCTTCAATAAAAATTGGAGATTATATAATAAAAAATGGTTACACTATTAAAGAATTTCTAACATACCATAATGATTTTACATTTTATAATACCAGATGGCTTTTTGATGTCATAACATCATTTGTACATTCTCATTTTCGGTTTTTTAGGTATATATATTTTTACAGCATCCATTTCAGGAATAATTGGAGCTTTATTGTTTTATATTGGATATAAATATACTAAAAATCCAAAATTATGTGTAATATTTATTTTCTTTTCAATGTTTACAATAAGTCCTTTTTTAACATGTAGAGCACAAATTATTTCTACAATTATATTTATTCTACAATATTATTGTTCAAAAGAACTTATAAAAACAAATAAAAAAAGATATTACTTTATTCTATTTTTACTCCCTATTATATTAGTTAATATACATGGTACAATATTTATAACATATTTTATTTTTTATTTGCCATTTATAGTAGAATATTTTCTAGGGAAAATAAAACTTATAACAGGTAAATTTAAAGGAATAGAATTTTATACTTCAAAATATTATAAAAACTTAATGATAGTTATTTTTATAAACATTTTTGGAGGTTTACTATCTCCCAACGGAATTTTACCATATACTACGATTTTAAATTCACCAATAAATTATTTTTCTAAATATATAAATGAACTAAAACCTATCTCAAAAGATTTTGTTTCTTTATTTGTACTTTATTTTATTACATTTTTTTTGTATAGAGATAGGCCTAAAGCACATGAAACTTTTATGTTGCTTGGGTTAGGTATTATGGGAATATTACATAGAAGAAGTTTATTTCATTTTTTCTTAATAGGTTATATAATTATTATAGAAATTTTAAATAATATATTGAATTATTTAAATTATACTAAAATAAAAGAAAAAACTATAAAAATTACATATAATTGTTCAATTATTATAATACTAATATTATCCATACTTCAATTTCATAATAACTTGAGTATGGTATATTTGCCCAAAACAAAATATCCAATAAATTCAACAGAATATTTATTAAAGGAAGTTGATTTATCAAAAGAAATTCTTTTTAATGATTTCAATGTTGGTACTTATCTAGAATACCATGGAATCAAAACTTTTATGGATTCTAGAGCCACAATATTTACAAAACCATTTAATGATACTACTATTTTATATGATTATAGTGAAATATATCTTACTTACAAAAATCAACCAGATTACAAAGAATTTTTTAAAAAATATAAATTCACTATTGCTTTAGTAAGTAAAAATTCTGCATTATATACAAAAATTAAAAATGATAAATCAAATTCATTACAAATTTTATATGAAGATGATTATTTTTTAATATATCGTATCTAAAAAATTTGGAAAAAAATCCACTTAGAATTTAAGTGGATTTTTTATTTATTAATAATTTCATCAATTATAGAAAATAAAATAAATAAAACTAAATTTACAATTACTATCATTGCTCCTGTACTTATATTATATAAATAAGATAAATATATTCCTATTAAAAAAGATACTACACTAATTATTCCTGAACTTATTATAACTTTTTTATATGATTTTAATACTCTCATTGAAGTCAATGCTGGAAAAATAATTATACTACTTATTAGCATAACTCCCATCATTCTCATTCCTACAACTATTATTAAAGCCGTAAGTACAGCTATAATATTAGTATATCTTTTTACTTTTAATCCACTAGCTTTTGCAAATTCTTCATCAAATGTAATTGCAAATAATTTTCTATAATAAATTATAAATAATATTGCTACTATTATACTAACTGCAATACTCAGATAAACATCTGATTTATTCATTGCTAAAATACTACCAAACATAAAATTACATACATCTGTATTCATTCCTGTTGTAACAGATGTAACTGCAACACCTATTGCCAAAGCGGAACTAGATATTAAAGCAATTGCACTGTCACTTTTTATTTTACTATTACTACCTATTTTTAGTAAAATTATAGCACATATTGTTACACATGGTATAGATATGTATAACGGAGAGGAAATTCCTAAAGCCGTAGATATTGTTAAGATTCCAAATCCCACATGTGAAAGTCCATCACCTATCATACTATATCTTTTTAAAACTAAGCTTACTCCCAAAAGTGCCGCACATAAACTAACTAAAGTTCCAACCAGAATTGCTCTTTGAATGAATGTATGTGACATCATTTCTGCTATTATTTGTATCATTATTTTTTACCTCCTATTTTAAATTCAGAAGGCTTACCTTTAAAAGTTATTTTTCCATCTATGAGTTCAACAACCGTGTCTGCGTAGTTTAGTGCTCTTTCAATATCATGTGAAACCATTAGAATAGTTATGTTATCTGCTTTTTTTAAGTTATCTAACAATTCATATATTTGTTTTGCTATACTAGGATCTAAACCATTTGTGGGCTCATCTAGAATAATTATTTTTTTTGTTGCACATAAACTTCTAGCAATTAAAACTCTTTGTTGTTGTCCACCAGATAAGTCTGCAAAGCATGTTTTTCTTATATCATATATGTCCAATTTTTTCATAATATTTTTTGCAATTTCCTTATCTTCTTTTTTATAAAAAATACTTTTAATATTATTAGCAATTGTTCCTGATAAAACCACTTCTTCTATTGTCGCAGGAAAATTTGTTTGAATTTGACTTTTTTGCGGAAGATAACCAATATTATCTTCTTTTTTTATTTCACCAGTATAACCTTTATTTAATCCTAATATACATTTTAATAAAGAACTTTTTCCAGAACCGTTTTCTCCAACTATACAAGTAAATATACCTTCTTTTACATTCAAATTAATATGTTTTAATGTATTGGGCTTAGTTGGATAACTAAAACATAAATCCTTTATTTGAATTAGATTCATTTATAATTCCCTCTCTTCCTATCTAAAAAAATTATTTATATTTTATTGTAATGCTTTTTTTAATACTTCTAAATTTCTAGTCATTAAACTTACCCATGTTTCACCATTATTAAAATCATCTAAGCTAATATTCTGCAAAGATTGTATTTGCATAGGCTCACAATAATTTCCCACATCGTCAGAAATTATTTTGGCTATTTTTCCAGAATTTAATTCAATATATAAAACAACTGGTATTTTATTTTCTTTTATATTTTCTTCTAAATATGCTATTGTTTTTGCTGATGGATCTGTTTCTGTACTGCAACCATTAAATGCCGAACTCACTTCTAAATTATAATCATTCATAAAATATTGCATTGGCATTTTATCTGCAAATATGAGTCTATTTCTAATTTTATTATCAACAATATCTTGTATTTTTTTATCCACTTCTTGTATTTTACTAATATATAATTCTGAATTTTTTTTATAAATTTCTGAATTACTTGAATCTATTTTTTCCATATACTGTTCTAAAGTTTCTACCATTTTTATTGCATTTTTAGGTGAAGTCCAAATATGCTCATCAAAACTTTCTTCTTCATCATGTTCGTTTTCTTCTTCAGCTCCATCAATTTCTTGTTCTGTAATCTTGTCAACAAAATCTGAAATACAAATTACTTCAGTATTTGTATTTTCAATTGAATCTAAGACTTTATCTGCCCATTGTTCTGACTCATTGCTAAGATATACAAATAAATTAGCATTTTGTATTTTTATCAAATCACGAGCTGAAGGTTCATAACTATGAATATCTTTACCTGGTCCAATTAAATAAGTAAGTTCAACATTTTTATTATCTCCTATTATCGCCCTTAAAAAGTCATAACTAGCAAAATTACTCGAAATCACTTGTATTTTATTATCAACTTTATATCCTACATTTGCACCATTAAATATAAAAAAAATTCCCACTGCTATTATCAGTAATGCAATAATAATTAATATTATTTTTCTTAATTTAATCATTACTTTCTCCTTTTTTGCTAAATTGTTATCATTTACTTGTAGCAATTACAACATATTCCATAAATTATTGTATTATAATCTAATTGGAATTTATGTTCTTTTAATATATGTACCTTCACATCTTCAAATTCTTTACAGTTTAAATGAATAATTTTACCACATTTTTTGCATTTTAAATGAAAATGATTATTGCACTTATCTGATATATATTGATAATATTTTGTATGATTTCTTATTTCAATTCTAACCATATTATTCTTTTCTAATAAATTTAAAAATCTATATATTGTTGTTAAACCTATTTCATATTTTTCTTTTTTTACAAAATCCAATATATCATTACTACTAATAAATTTGTCTTCATTATTTTTTAGATATTTCTCTAAAATAATTCTTTGATTTGTATTATAGTTGTCTCTCATTATCCACCTCTTGAAATTGAAAATCATTTCCATTTTACAACTTTTTTTAAAAAAAGTCAATATTATTATGTAAAGTAATAGCAACTAAAATCTATGTTAGCAAAGCTTTTATATACAATGAAATTTTAAAAACTTTCTTAGAATAAAACAATAACGATTTTTTTAATAATAAAATGTTAAAATTATTGACACACAAAAAAATAAGTTGTAAAATGTTTCTATAAACGAGAACATATTTTCTCAGAACATTTGATTCTTTAGGTGGTTATTATGAGTGCAAAAAAGTTCGAAAATAATTCTAAATTTAATTTCTATATAACAGTTAGTTTACTAGGGAAATCCTATAAATTAATTATTAAATATTATAATTTAACTTCCATAAATTTAATAAAAAAAGATTGGGAATTTATTTTATATTTACCAAAAAAATATAAAAACTATGATAACAGACAAATAATAAGTAAAGCAATAAAAAAACTTTATTCAGAAGTTGCACCAAAAGAAATCGAAGATTCGCTTGAAATGGCAAGATATATTTTAAAATTTGCTCCTGAAGACTATAAAATTCAAAGATTAACAAATAGTTTTTATAAATCTATTGATAATAAAATTCTAATTATTAATCCTGATATCATACAATATAGCAAAGAAATTATTAATACAACTATTATTCAAGAATTTTGTCGAATGAAATTTAAATCTAATACAAAAAAATATAAAGATACTTTAAAAAAAGCTTTAAGGGATTATGAAATTTATAAAAATACTAATTTTTTGAATAGAAACTATAATGTTAGATAATCTATTATTAGGTACATATTACTTTTTACATATAGTAAAAAACGTCTTTTTTGTATGTAAATTTAAAAAATTTTTATTAAATTATAGACTTTTTTTTTTATTATATATATAATATTTAATAATAATTATTTTATGGAGAGAAAAAAATGTACGAGAGAAATATTAATGTTTTAGAAATGTTTTTAGAAAAAAAATTAGGATATGTAGAAACTAATAATATCAAAAATAATTACTACGATTATAAAGATTTAGTAAAAGCTTTAGATGATTATATTAATATCTGTAATGAAGAAACAAAAGCAAAACACGAATATGAAGAAGCAGTTACTTACATCGAAAACATTCAAAAAACTCAAGAAAAAGTATATAACCAAAATGTAAAATTTGAATATAGTAGAAATATACTATTTTCTGATATTAACAGAAAAGTAGAAGATATCGAAAAATGTCTTGTAAAAATAGAAAACGCATTAGATAAAAATAAAGATACATTTAAAACACTTAGAAAAAATTTCATTCAAGGAATAATAAATTTAAATGAAAAAGAAAGAAATTTAAAAAAACTTGTTAGACCTAAACACAAAATAGAGGCTGATTACAAAAATGCTTTATCACTTATTCAGGAAAATTATTACTCTATAAATCCTGATGATATTTTACTTGCAAGAAAATTTGTTGAATCATCTGTAGATTTTGAAGAAGAAATCGTTGATAAAATTATGAATAATGGAAAAAATGAAAAAGTTCCTTTCAATCTAGATGCTATAGTTTCAGCTACCAAATTAGGTTTAGATATTGCACAAAAAGAAGCTGAAAACTATTTATTTATGTATGATCAGACTACAAAAATTTTAGGTGAATTAGAAGATGACAAATTAAAAATAGAAGCAAGAAAAAAACATATTGTAGACGTAGGAGTAAAATTAAGTTTCTTAGAAGCAGAAAAAGATTATTTAGTTCAATTTTTAGATAATGAAAGAGTAACAGCTATTCAAGGAATAGACGAACATGATAGACTTATGAAAAATTGCTGTTCAATATTAAAAGATGATGTTAAACAAATAAATACATTATATGATTTAATAATCAAAGAAACAAAAAGAAGAGCAACAAATAAATGTTATGAAGAACTTTATAATAAATCTTATTTAGAGAACATCCAAGCTAAAGAAAAAGAATTTATAGAACAAACTTCTAATTTAAATTATGCTAACGGAACCATAATTAGCCCTAACTATTGGAGAATTGATAGTATAAAAGCTATATATGATAACTTTAATAAATCAGTTTATGAAAATTATGGAAGAAAATTTGTTGCTCCTGATCAAGAATCAGAACAAAAACCTCAAATACTTGAAAGGGTTGTTGAAAGAGTTGTTGAAAAAGTAGTTGAAAAACCTGTTGAAAAAATTATAGAAAGAATTGTAGAAAAACCTTCTGAACAAATTACATTAAGTGATAATTCAACTACACAATCCGAAAATGTTCAAACATCTACGCAACCATATGGAAGACATATAGCTAGATTTACAAGAGTAAAAAATAAAAATATACTTCTTTCAGATGCTTTGGATAAAGCAAAAAATAACTCAAAATTAAATAATAATGAAAATAATCAAGGATTAGATAGTTCTGAAACCACTTCCTTTTTAGAAGATAATGATACATTAGAAATAAATCAACAAAAAATCGATACTTTCATTCAAGATATGAAAGTACCTGATACTTTTGAAGAATTTGTTTCAGATAGTAATTCTAATGAAACAAATAATATTGAAAATACTGTATCAAAAAAAGATAAAACAGATGAATCATTAGAAACAACAGATTCAACTATAATAAATGAATCTAATGATATTGATATTGATAATGATACTGAATTAAATCAAAGTATAGAACAAGCTTTAGCTGAAATCGAAAATATTGAAATAGAAGAATTAAACGAAAAGTCATTAGAGAAACCTAAAAAAACACGTTCAACAAAAAAAGTTAAAGAAGATAATACACTTAAACTAGAAAAAACAGAAAATAATAAAAAAATATCAAAAACTTCAAAAATAGAAAATACTGATAATCTATCTGATGAATCAAAAGATATAGAAGAAGAATCTATGTTCAATAATTCTAAAGTAAAAAACGAAGAAGAAGAAATTGAGGATTTAGAATCAATTATTAGAGAAGCTGAAAATGATATTACAAAACATAGTAAAAAAGCCAAAAATATTATTAAAAAAATGGTTACAAAAAAGAAAGGTAAATATGCGGAAGAATAAAAAAAACTCCATAACGGAGTTTTTTTATTTCCTTATTTTCTAATTATTTTCTTTTAATTCTTCTTTTCTCTCATCAATAAAATCTAATATTAAAATTTTAACCATTGCTGCAATAGGAACAGCTAAAAACATTCCTAATACACCAAAATATGATCCCATTATTGTTACAGAAAAGATAACTAGTATTGGGCTTAAATGTAAAGAATTTCCTAGGATTCTCGGATTTATAATATTTGCATCGATTTGTTGTAATATAATTATTGTTATTGCCATCCATATAGCTTTAAATATCCCTCCAGTAAATATTGTGATTATTATTGCAATTATTACTGCAGCAATTGCACCAAAGTATGGTATTATATTAAATAATCCTATTAAAAATCCTAATAAAACTGAGTATTTTACTTTTAAAATAGACATTGCTATTGTTGAAATCACACCAATTATTATTGCATCTAAAACTTGACTAGATATAAAACTAAAGAATATTGAATTTGTTTTTCTATAATATTCTGTCATTTTTTCATTTAAACTTGGATTAAAAATTGCTTTAGAAAGATTTTTTAAAAAACTTTTTATATCTCCTCTTTCTAAAATTAAATAAATTGAAACTACTAAAGTAACAAATGCATCAAATACTATGCTAGTAACTCCCATAACGCCTTTTAAATATTGTGATATATTCTCAATACTAAAAAATTCTATAACTTTATCTGTTAAATTTATTTCTTGTAATTTCAATACCATATCAGCTATGTTTAATTGTTTTAATGGCGAATCTTCTGGAAGGTTTTTAAAATATTCAATTGCCCTACTATAGTAACTAGGTAAATTTGTAGCTAATTCACTTATACTTTCTGTTAATGCTGGAAAAACAAATTGAATAATTATAAATATACAAAATCCAGCAATTACATAAACTGTTAAAGTTGCTAATCCTCTTTTTCTTTTTGATATAATCTTAAGCTTACATTTTTCATAAATTTTTTCTAACTTTTTACAAGGAATATAAAAAATATAAGCAACTATAACTGCAATTATAAAAGGCATTATAATTTTATTAAAATTTCCTATCATTGAAAAAATTGTTCCAAAATTATCTAGTGTTTTATAAATAATAATTAAGGCAACAGAAAATGTAAAAATTCCTAACCATTTTTTCCAATTTTTTTCTTTATTCATTTTCATACTTCCTTTACTTCTATTTAATTATTTTAAATTTTATTCAATATTATTTCAAATACAATTTTACAGATTTTATAAATCTATAAGCAATTCAACAGGACAATGATCACTACCAAAAATTTCTGTATGAATTTTTGCATCTTGTATTTTCTCTTTTAATTTTTCAGAAACTATAAAATAATCTATCCTCCACCCTATATTTTTTTCTCTAGCTTGTCTCATATATGACCACCATGAATATTCTTGTTTGTCAGGATATAAGTATCTAAAAGAATCAATAAATCCAGAATTCAATAGATTTGTCATTTCTCTTCTTTCCTCATCTGTAAAACCAGCATTTCCTACATTTGTTTTTGGATTTTTTAAATCAATTTCGTTATGTGCAACATTCAAATCTCCACATAAAATTACAGGCTTTATTTTATCTAATCTATTCAAGTAATTTCTAAAATCTTTTTCCCATTCAACTCTATATTGTAATCTAGTTAGTTCTCGTTGAGCATTTGGTGTATAACAGTTAACTAAATAAAAATTTTCAAATTCTAAAGTAATTACTCTTCCTTCTTTATCATGTTTTTCTATTCCAATATTATATATAACATTTAAAGGTTCTTTTCTTGTAAAAATAGCTGTTCCAGAATATCCCTTTTTTTCAGCATAATTAAAATAATTTTTAAAACCTTTTAAGTTAACATCTAACTGTCCATCCTGCATTTTTGTTTCCTGAATACAAAAGATATCTCCATTTAATTTTTCAAAATTATCCAAAAATCCTTTATTATATATAGCTCTCAATCCATTTACATTCCACGATATTAATTTCATATTATATTATCCTCTTAATTTTTTACTATAAATATAATTATACATAATTTTTTTTAATATTGCAAATATTAGTAAAATTTCAGTTAATTATATTTACATAAAACATCTTTAACATGATTTATTTTAACTTTATGATTTATAAGATATATTTCGATTATATCAAATCTTATAGGCACATTACTAATTTTATTTTTATACAAATAATATTCTGCCGTTGAATATAAGTGCTTTTGTTTATAATAATTAACTGATTCTATTGGCATTCCATATGAAATATTTCTTCTAGTTTTTACTTCAAAAAAAACTAATTCTCTATTATACTTTGCAATTATATCAATTTCTCCATAATAAGAATTAAAGTTTCTACAAATTATTTTATATCCATTTTTTTTAAGATAATCTACAGCTTTATCTTCACCCCAATTTCCTAAATCTTTATTATGCATCTTTCTCCTTTATCATATATCCATTTCCAAAATCCTTAACAATTAAGTCATCAATCTCCATCATAGTTAATAAATTGGTTATTTCAATTATTGATTTATTTTTTACTTTATTTAATAATTCTTCTATACTATAGTTTTTCTCTTTTATCAAATTATATATTTCTATATATTCCTCTTTTACATTATTTTCATCTTCACTTTTCCTCTTTTTGTTCATAAATTGTGGATAATTAATTAGTATATCATCAATTTTTGTAACTAATTTTGCTCCTTGCTTTATAAAAATATTAGAATCAACACTATATTTGTCATCTAATCTACCAGGCAAAGCAAAAACCAATTTCCCCTGCTGTTTAGCATATTTTACGGTTATACTAGTTCCACTTCTATAACCAGCTTCTATAACCAAAACTCCATCAGATAATCCACTTACTATTCTATTTCTTAATGGAAAATATTTACTATTATACTCAGTATCAGGATGTACTTCTGATAAAATCAAACCATTTGATTCTAATATCTTATAATATAATTCTTTATTTTTTTTAGGATATATCTTATCTATCCCTGTTCCTAATACTGCTATTGTAGGGCAATTATATTTTAAAGCAATTTGATGAGCAATAGAATCAGTTCCAATTGCCATCCCACTTATGATTGGTATATTTCTTAAAGCTATTTCTTTTGCAAAAATCTTTGCATACTTTTTCCCATAATCTGTAATTTTTCTAGTTCCTATAATTGCAAACATTTCCCTATCTAATAACTCTAAATTTCCCTTGACATATAAATTTTTAGGTGGATTTGCGATTAATTTCAACTTTTCTGGATATTCATTATCATAATAATTTATTATTCTATAATCTTTCAATTTTTATCTAAACATCTATATTGAATTGATTCTGTTATATGAACTGATTCAATATTCTCCTTTCCATCTAAATCAGCTATTGTTCTAGCTAATTTTAATATTCTTGAATATGCTCTGGCACTTAATTTAAATTTTTCAAAATATTTCTCCATAATTTTTTGTGCATTTGAATCTAATTTACAAAATTTTTGAATTAGTTTTGGAGTCAATTCAGAATTTGAAAATATACCATAATCTCTATATCTTTCGATTTGAACTTTTCTGGCTTCATCCACTCTCTTTTTTATTTGTTCAGATGACTCACTATTACTATTATAAAAATTTTTATACTTTACACTTGGCACTTCTATTTGAATATCTATTCTATCCAATAAAGGTCCACTAATTCTAGCTCTATACAAATTTCTCTTTTTTTCATCACATGTACATTCCTTTTCTGTACTTCCATAATAACCACATGGACACGGATTCATGCTTGCAATAAGCATAAAATTGCAAGGATAAGTTAAACTAGCTCCTACTCTACTTATTGTAACTATCCTGTCTTCTAATGGTCCTCTTAATACTTCTAAAGTATTTCTTCCAAATTCAGGTAATTCATCTAAAAATAATACTCCATAATGTGCCAAACTTATTTCACCTGGTTTAGGAATTTTTCCTCCACCAATTATTCCATTGGGTGAAATAGTATGATGTGGACTTCTAAAAGGTCTTTTAGTAATAAGAGCTTCTTTTTCACCTTTTATTTTTCCAGCAATACTATGAATTTTAGTTATTTGTAATGCTTCTTCAAAAGTTAAATCTGGTAAAATTGTTGTTACTCTTCTCGCCATCATAGTTTTACCCGAGCCTGGAGCTCCAACTAATAAACAATTATGACTTCCGAGCTGCTGCCACTTCTAAAGCTCTTTTAACACCTTCTTGACCAGCCACTTCAGAAAAATCTAAATAATCTTTTTTTTGTTTTTTAAAAAAATTATTTATATCAACTGTTGTTTTTGGCATATTTATTTTTTTATTAAGTAAGTTTACTACTTGAGTAAGGTTTGAAACACCATATACATCAATATTTTCAACAACAGCTGCTTCTTTAGCATTTTCTATAGGAACAATTATTCTTTTTATTTTATGTTTTAATGCTTCTATGCAAATAGGAAGAGCCCCATTAATTTTTCTAACTGAACCATCTAAAGCCAACTCTCCAATAAAAATTGTGTCTTCAAATTCTCCTTCTTCTAAAATACCATTAGCTGACAATATACCTACTGCTATTGGTAAATCCAATAAAGCTCCTTCTTTTCTAATATCCGCTGGAGATAAATTAACTATATATTTTCTGTTTAAAAAATTTATTCCAGAATTTTTTATAGCAGATTTTATTCTTTCTCTAGATTCTCTAATACCTGTGTCTGGTAATCCTACTATCTCCCAACTTGGCATTCCCTCAGATATATCAACTTCTACAGTTATAATAATACCATCTAAACCTTGAAGACACATTGTTTTTATGTTTGATAACAAATAAAAATACCTCCTTTTTTATTTCTAATTTTATTTTGTACTGTTATATAACAAATACGTACTTTTTTATATTAAAATTTATTGTAAAATCTGCGCCCGTTATTCTTGCATGAAAATTTCTATGTAAACATTAGCGAAGTTTTTATATACTAGTGAATTTCACAGAACTTTCCAAGTATATAAAAAAAAGAGGGCAATTTTAAAAATTGCCCCCATAATTTATTATTTTATTAATATATATAACATTCTAAATTTCTTCTACCGAAGTTTACACATTCTGAATAAGTATCCATATATATGTCAATTCTATTATTTGAAATTGCTCCACCTCTATCCTCTACTACAAACCATCCTCCATTTGGCTGATTTGCAAAGTATGGAATATATATAACTGTACCTATAGGATATGCACTTCCTGCTGCAACTGTATACCATGATGAAGCTGGATTACCAGAAGATGTCATTCCATATCCTGCACTTCCTGTAGCTTTCCCACAAGTAGAAGCAGTATATGCTGAAACATTCATTGTAACTACAGTTGGCTGTCCACCACTAACAGGTGTTACACTTCTTGAGCCAGATCTTGAAGTAATTTTTGTAGAAATTTGAATTATTTTTTCAACAGGTTGTTTTATAATTTGTTCAGATATAACCTCTCTTTCAATTTCTACATCATTT
This sequence comes from uncultured Clostridia bacterium, assembly GCA_947631185.1. GTDB lineage: Bacteria > Bacillota > Clostridia > TANB77 > CAG-508 > Scatovivens. The sequence goes on from CANRKJ010000036.1 coordinate 18,350, forward strand.
TGATACTTTACCTTATATTTAGTTTCTTTTAGTCCATTTTCTCCTTCTTGAATTACTTTATCAGTTGTCTCAGTTCCAGAAGTAGAAATATCTTTTGTAACAGTTTCATAAGGTATTTCTTCTTGTTCTGTTATAATTTTTTCTGTTACTGTTACATAATTTCCTAATATCTCTTCTTTTGAAACATTTGATATTTCTTCAGCAATAACTTTTGGTTCATCAGTTACTTTACTAATTATAATTTTTTTAGAAAAATCTATATTAGAATCAGCATCAGGTGTAACCATTTCATCATCTTGTAATATAATATAATTATCTGCTAAAATTTTTCCTACATTTGTTTCAGATGTAACTAGAGATAATTCACTATCATCTGAACATATTATAGTAACAGTATTTAAATTTGATCTTCCTGCAAAAACTCCAACTGTTAACAGACCAATTAGAATAATACTTATAAAAACGATTTTTCTAATTATCTTTATTGATAATTTTTTATCATTTTTCATAAAAATTGTCCCCCCTAAGTGACATTGTTATTATACTCTTTTAAATTATATTTGTCAATCTAATTAATTATGCATAGTATGTACACGTATGTGTCAAGTAAATGTAGGCAATTTTTTTATCTTTTTTTCTAATCCTCAAATATCATTGCTTTCAACACTTTAT
>CANRKJ010000037.1 GCA_947631185.1 uncultured Clostridia bacterium
AGCATTTTGAGTGTTTTTTTTATATCATTAACATAAATTTATTTTTTCAACAGCCTCCCCAATGAGCGCCCCTACAAATGATATAAACAATAAAGATATATACGTCATTGGTGGAGGTGAGGAGATTCGAACTCCTGTCCAACAAATTTTCCAAATAGACATCTCCGAGTGCAGTTGATTACAATCATTCCCTACAATATTATTAATCAACAAACTTTATTGTAAGTAGCTTTTAATTATCCCACTAATAGCAAAAGCAACTACTAGCTTTGTTTCCTACTAAATCGTCGCCCTATCCTAAGACGTAGGTTTCAAAGGTAGAACGTAGCTGCATTTAGGCAGCGTAAGCTAATTCTCTTTGATCAGCGTTTAAATTTAATTATGCCTTTTAAAGTGGTCTGGCATCTCCACTACTCGCTTTCTATTTTTCTAACTTGCCGTCGAAACCAAAATACACCCCCATACAGTTTCTTATTATAGCATTATAATATTACTTTATCAATACTAATTTTCACCAATATTGGTAAAGCTTTTTATATTAGAAATTTTAGAAAACTTTTCTAGTATATAAATTATAAAATCATTACCTGGATTCAGCATCGTCATCATCAAAATCTGGAATAGAGTTTTTAAAATCTTCAATATATTCATTTTGTTCATCAAATTCTTCAAAATCTCTTATAAATGTCATAAAATCCTTAAAATCATTTTCATCTTTTAAATTATTTAAAATATCAGTTTTATTAGTTTTTAAAAAATTAATTTTTAATTTCTTTATTTCATCAGGATTTTCTGCTAAATCTGTTTCAAGGGATGATAATATTCTTAATTTATCTATTGCTGTATATTTATCAATATTTTCTACATATTTAAATGCTCTAGGAATATCATAAAGTGATGTAAGTAAAATAACTAAATCGTCTTCATCTATATCCTCTTCTTTTTCAATACATTCATATATTTTATCATCATCACATAACATTACTAAATCATAATAATAATATTTTGTTAGACCATATTTTTTTGCTAAACTTAACATTAAATTAGAATTACCAACGTCTTTTAAAACCTCTGTAATTTCTGGTGCAGTATAATCATCAACATGATTATCTAAAAATTCTAATTTTTTATCTATATCTTTTATACATAATAATCCAAAAACTCTTAATGTTTCAGTCATATATTCTGTAATTCTTAATTGCTCATCATTTTTTGCTAAATTAAATCCACTTTCCCAATTAGATTCTAAAACATTAATAATTGTTTTATCATCTAATTTTTTGGTTTTAAATATTTCCATATAATCTTGCTGATTTAAATTTTCTCCATTATCAATTATTATATCTTCAATTTCAGTTTTACTAAAATCTTTTATATATTCATATTTTAAATTAACACATGTTTTCAAATTATTAAAAAAATAATATAAATTATCACTATCTACTAAACTATCTAAAACTTTCTCAGATAAAATAATATAATTATCGCTAAGTTGAAAATCATCAATATTATCTAATAAAAAATTATCATGTTCTAATATTTGATCTATATAATCATTAAAATATTCTACTTTAATAGCTTCATTTTCAAAAGATTGAACTATTAATACTTTTTCTTCAATATCTAAATCTTCCTCTATTTCATCATATACTTTCTTTTTAATTTCATCTGATTCAATATTACACACAACATAAGCAATATACTCAAAATTATCACCTGCACCATTTATAAATCTTAACTTATCTTTATCACTCATTTTACTTATAAATAAACTAAATTTTCTTATTTGATTAATTGAAAGCATTTTCTTTGCATAACTGCTTAATACAGAATAAGATAATTTTTTATCAAAAAAATATTGATTAACTTCATATTCATCAGCCTCTTCTATCTTTTCAAAAATATCTTTTTCAGGTGTTTTACAATCTTTTGAAATTATACAATTATTAATTAAAAATTCTTTGCCAAACCTATCTATAAACCACTTTTCTGCAAATGGATATCTTTTTGTATAATAATTAAAATTACTTTTTATTTTTCTAATATCTTTTGAATTATTTTGAAATTGCATTGGATAAAATTTTATAATATCATGCAAATTAAAATAATCTATATAATCAAAATAATTATCTAACTCTATATCTTTTTCTACTTCTTTAGAAAAATTCCTACCTAAAAAATATTCATCTTCCAAATCTGTAATACTATGACTTCCCCAATCGCTTAGTGCTGTAATTCCATCATTATCTATAGATGATATTACAGCTTGAAAAACATCTCTCCTTTTTTCTTTTAATATACTTGATAATTCTTCGTATCTATAATCAAATCCGTATTTATCAATTATAACTCTTTTCTCAGATTGAATATTACCAGTATTATCATATTCCAAAAATCTACAAGTAACATCTTTATCAACTATATCAAAAAGTGTAACTCTTTTTTCAGCGCCATATTGTCTATAGAAAATTATTTTACCTTCTTTAGAAACACCTAAACATTGTTTATAATCTTTTCCATTTTCAACTATTGTTCCATTTTCATAAATTTTTGTATTTTCTCCAAGTAATAGATTTTCAAAAATTATTTTCTTAACTCTTTCTATTATAGCAGGAGAAGTCAAAAATTCATTTCTAGCTCCATTTAATTCTAAATACTGTTTTGTCCACAACCATAATTTTTCTTTTTCATCTTTAATCAATGAATTAGATTTGTTAAGATTTTGCAATTTAAATATATTAATTAATTTTAAATTAATTATAAAATTATCACTCATATATATTATCCTTATAAAATATTAAAAAGATAGAATTAAATTCTATCTTTTGTTAAATATTGTTAAAATTATCATAAACAATATACTTATAATTATAACTTTTACAAAAAAAGTTTTTGAACCCACATTTGGAATTTTTTGACTAGTAATTGTATTATCAATGGTTGTATTTATATTTTCAGTCTCAATATTTTGATTTTCTAAAGCATTTTCTAAAACCTGTGTTTTTACTTTTTTTGTAATTGAATTTTTATTTCCTAATTTATCTTCAACTGTAATTATAATATCGTAATCTCTATTTGGTTCTAAACCTGTAATGTCAAATTTTGGTGACTCAGAAGATTTACTATATGAAATTTCATTGCAAAAACAATTATACTTAGCAATACCTGATTCTGAATCTTTAGCAACCACATTTATATTAATACTATTAGTTGTAACATCTACATCAACATTTTCAATAACTGGAATAGTTTTATCTATATTATTTACATTATAAACTTCTGTAGCTAAAACATTTAAATCTGTTCGATCCTCTTTTTTATATTCTATAGCTCTGACAGATACCTTTCCATTAGATTTTACAATATAATTATAAGACTTTTTTAATGCAATTCCATTTTTTCCTGTGCCTAAATCTATCCAATTATTTTTGCTTTCTTCACCTAATAATATTTGCACACCTTGGTTAGAAGAACTATCAAATAATACTGTAGAAGAAATATCTATCACAAGCATAACATCAGATGATGTATAATTAGTATTATTAGGAGTTATATTTATTTCTATATTTTGTGCTCCAAAAACTTTGGTTAATCCTCCAAGAAGTAATATAAAGAAAACAAAAATTAAAAATATATTTACTACTTTCTTCATATTAATCAACACCTATCTACACTTTTACTAGAAATATTATATATTTTTTTAATTTAAATGTCAACTAATTACACTATCTTCTCATTTTATCCATATCATCTAAATTATCCAAAGCTTTTCCTGTTCCTAGTGCAACACATGAAATAGCATCTTCTGCAATCATTACATTTATTCCTGTACGCTCTTGTAGCAATTTATCTAGTCCATCAATTAAGCAACCTCCACCTGTCATATATATTCCTTTGTCTGATATATCAGCAGCAAGTTCTGGTGGAGTTTTTTCTAATACTGAGTGAACAGCATCAACAATTAAGTTTGCTGGTTCATCTAATGCTTCCATCATCTCACTAGAAAAAACTGTTACTGTTTTTGGAAGACCAGTTGTTAAATCTCTACCTCTTATATCCATTTCCATATCCTGAAATTTTGGATATACACATCCTATATTTACTTTTAATTCCTCTGCCGTTCTTTCTCCTATAATTAAATTATGTTTTTTCTTGATATATTTTACTATATATTCATCAAATCTATCACCTGCTACTTTTATAGAAGTACTAACAACTGCACCTCCTAAAGAAATAACAGCAATATCTGTAGTTCCTCCTCCAATATCTACTATCATATTTCCACATGGTTTTGATATATCTATTCCTGCACCAATTGCAGCTGCTATAGGCTCTTCAATTAAATATACTCTTCTTGCACCAGCATTAGAAGCAGCATCAATAACTGCTTTTTTTTCAACTTCTGTAACTTGAGATGGAATACAAATCATTATTCTAGGAGAAAAGAGAGATTTTTTTCCTATTTTGTGAATAAAATATTTTAACATTTTTTCAGTTACTGTATAATCAGAAATAACCCCATCCCTTAACGGTCTAGTAGCCACTATGTTTCCTGGCGTTCTACCAAGCATTCTTCTTGCTTCATGGCCAACAGCCAAAACCTCTCCTGTAATATTATTTACTGCTACTACAGAAGGCTCCCTTAAAACAATACCTTTCCCCTTTATATATGCAATTACTGTAGCAGTACCTAAATCTATACCAATATCTTGACCAAACATTTTATTCACCTTTCTTTATTACATTTGCATTACGATTATATTACATATATTTTTAAATATCAACCCTATTTTGAATTAATTTAAAATATATTTGTAAGTTTTAATTTATCTTTTTCATAAATCTGGTTAAGCATAGACTTAACCTCTTCCAAATATTCTATTGTCATCTCATTGTCATTTATTTCAATATTTTTCTTTACTAATTTTATCTTTAAATCTACATTCTCTAAAGCATTATGTTCAGTATAAAATGCAGCTAATTTATCAAATTGTTCCCATTTTTCATTTAATTCATTTATCTTGTCCTTTCCATCTTCATTATTTAATATTGTATCTTGTAATTCACTTACCATTTCGTATATTTCATCTTTTTCATTTTTAAAGTGATCGTTTTTTATAGAATCCAAAAATAAAATACATAATATTATTAAAATACATAAAGCAATTTCTTTTTTTATTTTCATTTTTTATCATCCTTCTTTTGACTAAAAATTTCACCATTTGCATCTATAGTTACCACTAATGCTTCTTCTGGCAAATACCCAAATTTTTTTACTTCATTTTTTAGCCATACATAATTTTTTCCTATTTTTTTTAGATTTTCTTCCATAATATTTCCATCTATTACTAGCTCATATGGAATTCCTTGATACTTTGCTTCTAAATTCATATCTTCTAGTGTTACCACTCTCTTTTCTGGTTTAGATATTACAGTTACTTGTCCGACTAGTTTCTAAAATCGCATATTCTACGTCACTTAAATTTGTTATATTGTTTCCTCTTAATCTTTCCTGCAATTCATTTATAGTAAAATTTTCTTCTATTAAAGCTTTTTCATCTATTTTCCCTCTATAAATTAATATTCTGGGTTTTCCACATATAAATTCTCTAAGTTTTAAACTTTTCATATTAATAATAGAAATTATTATATGAATAAAAAGTAAACCAATTATAGGAATTATTCCATAAAAAATAGGAATTCCTAATTCCGCCATTGGAGTGGCTGCTAAATCAGCTATCATAATCGCAATCGCTAATTCGAATGGTTGCATTTGACTTATCTCTCTTTTTCCCATTCCCCTCATAACAACCAAAACCAAAAAATATAATAATATAGTTCTAATTAAAATAAGTACCATCATATTCTCCTTTTTTTTATTTTTTTATATAATCTCCGATTTTTTAGTATAAAAATACTTCGCCAACATTTGAAACATTTTTAAACATTTTTTTCATGTATATTTTCTGCAAATTTTATCAAAATATACTTAGAATATTTAATTCATTTTGAAATTAAATATTTAATTTTAAGGAGGGAATTAAAATGGATAAAGATTCAAATGTCCAAAGTAGCAACACATTAGGTACAATAGGACAAATTTTTGGTAGATTCATTGTTGCTGCAATCATCCTTGGTATTACTGCATTCTTTACTCCAGGCTTTTCAATAAATAATATATGGGCATTAGCCTTAGCAGCAATAGTTTTAACCGTAATGGATTATTTAATTGTAAAATTTACTGGACTTGAAGCTATTGCTTTTGGTAAAGGTTTTGTAGGATTTGTTTTATCAGTAATTACATTATATCTAACTCAATATTTTGTTGCTGGATATTCTATATCTTGGATGGCAGCTATAATTGGTTCACTTATTTATGGTGTAATTGATTATATATTACCTGGAGAACAAAATCCGTAATCTTTTTATTTGTTTTTTAATTTAAAGATTATTATTATAGGTAATAAAAAAGTCTCAGATAAATATTTTATCTGAGACTTTTTATATACCAGTAAAATTCTCAAAATTCCATAGTATATAAAAGATTCACTAACTTTCTAATTTTTCTTTTTATAATTATCTTTATTTATTTGTCTTTGTCTTGCTATTGAAAGTGCATTAGAAGGTACGTCATCAGTTATTGTTGAACCTGCTGCTACAACAGTATTATCTCCAACTTTTACGGGAGCAACTAAATTTACATTTGAACCTATAAAACTATTGTTTCCAATTATAGTTTTATTTTTATTAACTCCATCATAATTACATGTTATAGTTCCACAACCAATATTAGTATTTTTTCCTATTTCACAATCTCCAATATAACTTAAATGTGGAACTTTAGAACCTTCTCCAATTTTTGCTTTTTTAAGTTCAACAAAACTTCCTATTTTTACATTATTTGCAATTTGACATCCTTCTCTAATGTAGGAATTTGGTCCTATTTCACAATTTTCGCCAATAGTTACTCCACTACATATTGTAGTATTAGGATGAATTACTGTATCTGTACCAATTTTTACATCATCATATATATATGTAGAATTTGCATCTTCAATTGTAATTCCATTTTTCATATGTTCAGAATTAATTCTCATTTTTAATACTCTAGTTAAAAGTTCTAATTGTGCTCTATCATTAACACCTAAAATTTCTGTATTATCTTCAACTATTACTGCACCTGTTTTTAGTCCTTTTTCATTCATTATTTTTATAACATCTGTTAAATAATATTCTCCTTGTGCATTATTAGGTTTTAATTTTTTTAAAGCCAATAATAATTCTTTTATATCAAAACAATATATTCCAGAATTAATTTCTTTTATAGTTTTTTGAAATGGATCTGCATCTTTTTCTTCAACTATTTCTTTTACACTTCCTCCAACATCACGAATTATTCTTCCATATCCTGTTGGATTTTCATATTCAGCTGTAAGCAAAGTTGCATATTCTTTATTTTTTATACTTTTTTCAATTAAATTTTTTATTGTTTCTGGTCTTAATATAGGAACATCTCCATTTAAAATTACTACTTTACCTGTTTTTCCTTTTAAAAATTCTTCTACTTGCATTACAGCATGACCAGTTCCAAGTAGTTCATCTTGATATGCATATTTAACAGTATCTCCCAAAACATCTTCTACTTGTTCTCTTAAATGTCCCACAACAACTATAATATCATCAGATCCTATTCTTTTGGCAGTATCTGTAACTCTTTTTACAAGTTCTTTTCCGTAAATTTTATGTACTAATTTTGATTTTTTAGATTTCATTCTAGTTCCTTTACCAGCTGCCACTACAACAGTTATAACATTTTCCTCTATATTTCCTATTTTCATAATCTTCTTCCTTTCAAAAGTAATAATAAAAGCTTATAATTAAGCTTATTATAATATATGTATTCTTGTATACTTTTGTTATTCTAACATAATTTAATTAAATTTACAATATATTATTTAACATAACTTATAGCTAATCCATCTCCAACATCTAATATTTTTGTTTCTAAATTTTTATTTTCTGTGGAATCTTTTATATATTCTCTTAAATGCCTAACTGCAGTTCTTTGCTTATGTAAATTATAATCACTCATAACATAACCTTTATATAAGATATTATCTGCAATTATTACACTTCCCTTATGTGACAATCTTATTGCTTCTCGCAAAAAAATAGGATATTTTCCTTTATTAGCATCAATAAATATCATATCATATTTGTCTGAAAAACTAGGCAAGATTTCTACTGCATTTCCAATATAAACATTTATTTTTTCAGATAAACCTATTTTTTCTATATTCTTTTTAGCTTCATTTGCCTTATTTTCATCTAATTCTATGGTATCAATAATTGTGTTTTCACCATAAATAGCAAACATGCTAGCAGAATAACCAACTGCAGTTCCTATTTCTAGAATCTTCTTTGGTTTTTCTTTTTGAATTATATCTTTTATAACATCTAATGAATCATCCATTATAATTGGAATATGATTTTTCAATGCTTCATCTTTTACTTTATACAATTCGTTTTTATTTATCATAATATCTCCTCTTATATAACAACAACGAAAAACAAACGAGCGGTAAAATAACCACCCGTTCCTAAATTATGCTTTTGTAGAATTTCTTGCTGATCTTTCTCTTTCTTTATTGTCTAAAATTACTTTCCTTAATCTAATATTTAAAGGTGTTACTTCAACTAATTCATCATCTTGAATAAATTCAATAGCTTTTTCTAAACTCATTTGAATTGGTGGAACTAATCTTAAAGCTTCATCTGATCCTGATGCTCTAGTATTAGTTAAATGTTTTTCTTTACATACATTAATTGCTAAATCCTCTGATCTAGAATTTAAACCTACAATCATACCTTCATATACTTCAACACCAGGTCCTATAAACAAGTCACCTTTATCTTGAGCATTATATAAACCATAAGTAATTGACTTTCCTGCTTCAAATGCAACTATTGTTCCTCTAACTCTAGCTTGAACTTCACCTTTAAATGGTTCATATCCATCAAACATGCTACTCATAACACCTGTACCTTTTGTATCTGTTAAAAATTCTGTTCTATATCCTATTAAACCTCTTGATGGAATTCTAAATTCTACTTTTGTATGACCTGTTTCAGCAGGTTCCATATTAATCATTTCAGCTTTTCTTCTGCCTAATTTTTCTATAACTGTTCCTATGCAATCATCAGGTACATTAACTGTTAATCTTTCCATAGGTTCACATTTTTGGCCATCAATCTCTTTAAATATAACTTTTGGTCTTGAAACTAATAATTCAAAACCTTCTCTTCTCATTGTTTCAATCAATATAGATAAGTGAAGTTCTCCTCTTCCACATACTTCAAAAGCATCTGGTGAAGCTGTTTCTTTAACTCTTAAACTTACATTTCTTTCTAATTCTTTGAATAATCTATCTCTTAAATGTCTAGATGTTATAAATTGACCTTCTCTTCCAGCAAGTGGTCCATTATTAACACTGAAAGTCATTGATACAGTAGGTTCATCTATATCTACAAAAGGTATTTTTTCAGGATTATTATAGTCACATATTGTATCACCAATATTTATATCTGTAACACCAGACAAAGCAACTATATCTCCAGCACTTGCTTCTTCGACTTCTATCCTTTTTAATCCTTCATAAGTGTACAATTTTGTTACTCTAGCATTTTCTATCTTATCATTCTTGCAAATTGCAATTGGCATATTTAATTTTAAAATTCCTCTTTCAATTCTTCCTATTGCTATTCTTCCAACATAATCATCATATTCAATATTAGAAACTAACATTTGTGCAGTTCCATCTAAATCACATTCTGGAGCATTTATTGTATTTACTATTGTCTCAAACAAACATTGTAAATCTGTTCCTGGAACATTTAAATCCATAGTTGCTGTTCCTTGTTTTCCTGATGCATATACCACTGGAAAATCAAGTTGATCATCATTTGCATTTAACTCTATGAATAATTCCAAAACTTCATCAACAACTTTCTCTGGTCTAGCACCTGGTCTATCAATTTTATTAATAACAACTATAGGTTTCAAATTTAAAGCTAATGATTTTTTTAAAACTTCCCTTGTTTGAGGCATTGCACCTTCAAATGAATCAACTAATAAAACCACTCCATCAACCATTTTTAAAACTCTTTCAACTTCTCCACCAAAGTCAGCATGACCTGGAGTATCTACTATATTGATTTTATAATCTTTATAATGAACAGCTGTATTTTTTGAAAGTATTGTGATTCCTCTTTCTTTCTCTAAATCATTTGAATCCATGACTCTTTCTGCAACTTGCTCATTTGCTCTAAATATTCCACTTTGTTTAAGCATCGCATCTACCAAAGTAGTTTTACCATGGTCAACGTGTGCAATTATTGCTACATTTCTAATTTTTTTGTTATTCATTTTTATTTCCCCTTTTTATATCAATTATTAAATACATTTATAATGGTAAATAAACAGTTTGTTAACCATATTTTTTAAATAAATTTTCTATAATATAAAAAAATATGGCTGATTCTTCTATTTTTTCCGAATTTCAACCACATTATTATATATCAGTTTGAATTACTTGTCAACTTTAATATTTCTTCTTTTATTAAATCAGAAACCTTTGATAAATTTTCTTTTTCTTCTTCTTTGTTTTTTGTTTGATATTTAGAAACATCTATTGGTTTTCCATAATAAAGAATATTTTTATGAAAAGGTTTCGCTTGTCCGGCAAATTCCTATAGGAACTAATTTGGCTCCAGTTTTTAATGCTAGATATGCAGCACCCTCCTTTATTTGACCATCATTTTTTTCTAAACCATTTCTAGTTCCTTCAGGAAATATTCCAATACAATCACCATTTTTCAATGTTTTCATAGCCTCTTTTAAAGGTCCTATATCTTTCGAATTCCTTTTTACATATATAACATCAAATAATGGAAACAACCACTTAAATATAAAATTATTTTTAAGTTCTTCTTTTGCCATAAATCTCAAATATCTTTTTGTTTTTAATATAATTAAAACTGGATCTAAATATGACCTGTGGTTTCCACAAAAAATTACTCCACCTTCTTTAGGAATATTTTCTAGACCAAATGTTTTTACTCTATATACTATTATACAATAACAACCAATTAAAAATTTCACAATTTTTCTTAATATATTTTTCATATATAAAACCTCTTATTTTAAAGAATATTTTTTCTTTTTTCATTAATTATATTTATAATTGAAAAAACAACTTCTTCAATAGTCATATTTGTAGAATCTACAACTATTGCATCTTCTGCTTTTACAAATGGTGCAATAGTTCTTTGAGTTTCTAATCTATGTCTTTCTTTTATACTTTCCAAAACCTCTTCATATGAAATATTTATACCTTTTTCTATATTTTGTTTATATCTTCTTCTTGCTCTTTCCTCTAAAGAACAATCTAAAAATATTTTTACATCAGCATCAGGGAAGACTACAGTCCCTATATCTCTACCTTCCATTATAATTTCATCATTTTTTCCCATCTCTCTTTGTATTGGTGTAATTTTATCTCTTATTTCCTTTACAGCTGCATATTTTGCAACAGCATTATCTATTTTAGATGACCTAATTTCTTCAGATACATCTTCTCCATTTAAAAAAATAATTTGATTACCATTTTCTATTTTTAATTCTATATTTATTTTGTCTAATATATTATTTATTTTATCAATTTCTGTTGGTTCAACATTATTATTCAAACAATCTAGTGTAACACATCTGTACATTGCTCCTGTATCAATATTAACTAGATTAAGCTTTTTAGCAACCTCTTTTGTAACTGTTCCTTTCCCGCTACCTGCAGGTCCATCTATTGCAACTATAAATGACATTTCTATTCCTCCTTATTTTGCTTCATAATGAACGCCTTTTACAATTATATTCATATCTAATACATTCATTGCAGTAAGACGCTCTATTTCTTTTTTTATTTTTATTTTAAACTTATTCATTGTATCCATAATATTATATCCAAATTCAGCTGTTACTTCTATATAAATATATATTCCTCCATTATAATCCGAATTCTTTTTTACAATAATTCTATGTATTTTGTATATTTCATCTAATTTATCACCAATATATTCAATTATTTGTTTAAAAACATTATCAGATATTTGAAAATTACCTATATAACTAAAAGTAGGTCTAATAATAGACTTTTCTGCTATATAAGGTTTATTTCCTTTACCTGTTGATTTAAAAATTTGAAGTGGATCTAATAAAAATCCAGAAAAATCTTTTTTTATTGCAAAAGTAGGAACAGGAATAACATGCTTCCCTTCTGTTACTCTAATACTTCTAGCTGTTTTCATTTCTTCTTCTGTAGCAACATCTTGTATATAAATTGTTTCAGATATTTCTGGGAATCCTAAATTCTTAACAATTTTCTCTACCATTCCATCTGAAGTTCCAAGAATTAAAATACTATTTGGCTTATATTTTTTTATTGCCTTTTGAATTTCTTCTTGTTTCTCTGGATTCTGAAATAAAGCATTCCTTACTGTTTCAATTTTAGTTGGAGCTTTTTTTGCAGATATACCAGCTAATACCTCATTTCCGACAAATAAGCAATCCATCATCAATAATATATTCTATTCCTTTTTGATTTGCTACCATTTGAGCTCTATAACTTTTTCCAGTACCAGATGGTCCTACAAAAGCATAAACTTTCATTTTATGATTAAATATCATTTTTATATCTCCCTATAAATATCATTTATTATATCACTACACTATACTATTTTCAATGTTTCAATAATTTAATATAAAAAGATTATTCTATTTCTAGTGAAATTGTATAACTACTAACATTTCCAGCTTTGTCAGTAACAATAATATCATAATTTCCACTTTTTGTAAAAATATTATCATTTTCTTTTATATAATTTTCATTCAAATTTATATATAAGTTTCTAGTATCAGTTAAAGCTGATTCTGCGAAAAACTCTAATTCTATCTTATATTTATTAGAATTGTTAAAATCAGATTTGTTAAATTCAAGTTCATTATTTATTATATCTCCTGTTTTTATTATATCATTATCTAAAGAAATAATTTTATATTTAATTTTATTTATTATACTTTCTGTTCCAATTAAAGAAATATTGGCTCCAAATTTATTTTTATTTACTTTAATATTTTCAAAATATGAGCCAGTCCTTTCAATAATATTTGATTTAAAAATATTTCCATTTATATCTGTTGCTATAACATAATATTTATATTTTTTCTTATCTAAATTATTAAACTTTATAGTTCTCTCTTTTGATAGTATATAATTTTCTTGTTCTGAATCTATTCTATAATACTTATAATTTATTATATTTTTAGGTGCTCTTAATACTTTAATAGTAACAGAATTTCTGTTAACATCAATTCCTAATTTTTTACTTGTATTATAATAATCAGAATTAGAATCTATTAATAAATCCCCATAATATATTTTTTGAATTTTTTCAATTTGACTATCATTATCTATATATTTTACTTCTTTTTTTTCATTATATTTACCATTATTCTCAACACCGATTATACTAGGAGGAATTTTATCTATATTATCTACTACATATTTAAGATATCCCACATTCCCTGCTAAATCAAATACTTTTATCTCTTTAGATTCATTAGATGATACAATTCTCTCATAAACTCCATTATTATAATTAAAACCATCTATTTTTTGAACATTTTCTGATGGAATAACCTTAACGATAACATCACTATTAGTCCATTCTTTCGTTGAATATATAACATCAAATTCTGGTGGTTCTTTATCTTTATTAAATACTATTTCAAAACATTTCAATTCATATTCTAATTTATATTTTCCAAAAACACTGCTACAATAACAGCAAAAAAATATTAATATTAGAAAAAAAATTATTTTTTTTTTCATATTTTTCTCCTTAATAATTTATTTTAAAAATTTTGTATTGATTTTTAAATCTATATTTAAGTTTTTATTTATTTTACTATTTAATAAATCAACTATTATACAATATTTATTTTCTTTTTTATCGATTCCCAAACAAAAAAAGCTAGATTTTCCATCTTTTATCTCAACATTTTTATTTTTACTAATATCCCAAACTTGATATTTAATATTTTCGTCTAATCCTAATATTTCAAATTGGTAATACATTGTTATAGAATTGATTTTATTTTCTTTATAATTTTTAATAGAAAATCTATATATTTCAGAATTTATATTATCACTATATTCTACTATCTTTTTTTCATCTGTTTCTAAAATAAATATCGGCTCTGCAATTTTTGTAACATATTTTTGTTTTATTTTCTCACAATATTTTGCATAAACTAAATTATAAGTGAAAATATATACAATTAAAAAAAATAGCACAAATTTTTTTATTTATTTTTCCTCCTAACTTCAGAATAAAATTTTTCATATATTTCAATATTATTGGATAAATGTTCTTAAAGAAAATAAGAACATAATTTATAGAATAAAAATCAAATATACTTAGGAAGTTCAGAGAACTTTCCTATAATATAAAAAATAATGTATACTCAAATTTTATTATGAATATACATTATACTAAATATTTATCTAAATCCTCCTCCAGAAGAACCATTAGAAGATTTACCACCACTATGATAACTTTTGCCTCCGCCTCCTGAATCTCTACTCGTTCCACTATAATCATGTTTTCGGTTAGATTTAGAACTTTTAGTCGATATTATATTGTCTGAAACAGTCTTATATGCTAATTCTGAAAAATCAGTAACTACATCCATTTCATCAACATCACATTCTTTTAATAACTCATCATCTTTAAAATCTGGATATAATTTACTAAATTGTTCTTTTACTTTATCTGCAATTCCAATTAATTGAGCAAATATTAAATATTCTTGCCATATATGCACTTCTATATGTTCTCTTTCATTAATTAAACTATATTCTAATAAAAATTTTTTTAATCCTATTATTTTTTTTGCTTCTTCTTTCAAAACATTTTTCACATGTAAAATATTAATTGTTTTTTCAGCTCCAAATGTATTTTTTTCTTTTTTGGTTGAAATACTAAAAGCTTTTTCTGCAATAAATTTCTCTTCACCTTTTTTAATAATGTCGTCAAACCACGAATCAACTTTTACATAAAATTTTTTACACCATTTTTCAAATTCTTTAGCCTCTAATATAGAATTTTCTCCAGCTGCTTCATATAAAATTTTGTATAATCCATTTTCAACATCATCTGTTATATTATTATTATCTTTTAAATCAATTGCATAATTATTATCTTTTAAATTAAACAATCCACTTTTTGTTTTTATAACTTTAACTTTTTCTTCTTTAATCCATTTAAGTAATATAGCTCCTATTACTCCCTTTTTTAATATTGAAGGTGAAAACAATTTATAATTATAAGCCACCCAATATAACTTAGTTATATCTTTATCACAAGGTACTTCTCTATAATAAGGAATCTCTGATTCATCTGGCAAATCTTTTCCTTCTCTTCCGAAATCTAATTCACTAACAGTATAATTTCTTCTACAAAAATATATAAAAATAATGCCTAAAATAATAGCAGGTGGATAAATAAAAATCAAAAAAATTATGAATAATATAATAATCAAATTATTAATTTTTGGAAATTGTTTTGTAAATAATTTTAATAATTTTGGAAAAATAAATACAAAGAATATCAACATAACAATAATAGCAAAAATAAATAATTTACTATCATTATTTATTTTTTTTTCTAATTCTACACCACTAATAGCTTCATCATAAATATTATCAAAACTCTCATTTGAAAAATTATCTATATTAAAAAGATTACTTTCAAATCTAATCAAAGCAACCATATATTGATTTTTTTTCAATTTTCCATTAGAGTTTAAAATAATTTTTCCTCTATAAAAATTAATATCACCATTATTTCCAAAAGCCCAAATTTTAGCATTTTCTAGTGAAAAATTAAGATCAGAATGTATTTCTATGGTAGCATTTCCAATAACATTATCTAAATCTAAAAAATTAAAATAAATACCTTGTGTATCAGTATACTGTGTAACCATATCTTTTATCTTATATTTTAATGTATATGTTCTATAACCATATTTTGAAATTCCCCAACATAATTCTACACCATTTGAAATACTGTTTTTTCCACATTTATATGATTTATGTTCAAAACTATCACTAGCATTCCAATTTGAAATATATTCATAATTATTTCCTAAATCATCCGTTACAGAAAATTCAGATATACTATCAGAATTAATATTTGAAAAAGACCTATATCCCTCTGTCCCTTGATTCAAATTGGTTTTCCAAATTTCAGTTATATATGCATCACCATTGGTTTCAATATATACATCCATATTAATATCTTTTATTTCATTAGTACTTGCATTTACATCTAATGAAAAAAGCAGTAAAAATATAAAAAAAACTAAACAAAAAAAAATACTTTTTTTCATTATGTACCTCCATTTTATTTTTATTTTACCAATAAAAAAAATTATTGTCAAAAATATAATGCAGATACAAATTTTCTAATTTTTTTAAATAATATAAAATGGAACAATTCTTAATATCTAATTGTTGGTATTTTTATAATTTATTTTATGAAGGAGTATTATAAAACTACAAGAATTGCCCCATTTTATATTATTTAAATTTTAAGTAGACTTTAAAATAAAGTCTACCATAAGTGTGTTTTAAAAGTGCCTATAAGGCAATGTATACAGGATTGTTAAATTTATTTTATTTTTTATTTGATTGCTTTCCTGAAATTTCTATTTCAAAAATATAATCTTTTTGCATTTTTGCAAAATTCGTGTCTTCTATATCTTTATTATTATCTATAATTTCCTTATCATCTTTTGTCTCGAATGGCCATCTCCAATAGATTTCGTACTTCATAAAATTTTTTTCTGCAAAATTTAATGAACCAGAAAAATTTTTTTTGTTAAATAAATCTTTAATAGAATTGAATTTTTCATCAGAGTTATCATTCAAAAAAAAATATAAATTGCTTGGAACATTTTCTTCACGAATAACCATAATTCTATAATCAATTCCAATATTGGATCCTTCACCGTTTACAATAATATCAAATTTTCCTTCAGTTCCAGGTGCTATATAACCATCTGCAATTTCACAATAAGATTTAGTTATAGTATCTGCTAAAGAAATTTCTACATTAGTTTTATCTACATTATCTTTAAAATTCCAGTATGCAATATTAGTACTGCCTCCTTTCTTACTAGCTAATATGTTACTATTAAAAATAAAATTTGAACAAATAATTAATATTATAAGAATAGCTAGTATAAATATATTTTTAATATACCGCAACCCTCCTTTATATAAATTAAGTTAAATATTCTTTAAGAATATTTAATTGAATATTAGAAAAACAAAAAAGTAATAATGCTGGGGGCAAAACGAACTTTTTATATATTATTTAATTTTAAATTTTGGAAAACTGTTCTCAGAGAAATCCAGAACATTTTTTACCGAATAAAATTTAATTTGAAAAAATAAATATCTTAAAAAATATTTAACTTGCTGAAAGTATAACACGAGATTTTTGATTTGTAAATAGTTTTTTTAAAAAAATTTTATTTTTTTATAAATTAATTCTTTTTAACATAAATTTATTAATATAAAAAATTATCTTAAATATTATAAAAAATAAAAAACATAAATTAATAATTCATTTGTAAATTACTAATTTATGCTTTTTGCATAATTAATATTTTCTAAATAAATTTTTATATTTCTAATTATTTTCAAAATAAAATAAAAAAAACTGGCAACTTCCTATTTTCCCAGCAGGGTAACCTACAAGTATCTTCGGCACTAGAGAGCT
>CANRKJ010000038.1 GCA_947631185.1 uncultured Clostridia bacterium
TTTGGTCCACTTCCCATTGTTGCAGTTACTTTTACATTACTAAAATCAATATTTTCTCCATATTTTACTTTTAATGGTGACTCTGTAACTATTGCTTGTATTGACTTTATTTTATCTACTATATCTACTTCATATGTTGTTGTTTGTGCTATTCCATTTTCTGTAAATGTTACTGTTAATTCTAAACCTTCTTTTGCTGTATCACTATTAAAGTTTGTTACTTTTACACGCCCTTGACTATCATTTAAATCTATTGATTCTTTAGTTCCTACTGCTCTTTGTACTAAGATTGAACCTTCTGATAAGTCAATCTTATCATTTACATTATATTCTGTTATTGGATCATCTGCTGGATTCATCTCTATTGATCTTACATCATTTATAATTTCTATTTCATAACTTGCTGTTCCTTTTTGACCACTATCTTTATCTGTATATTCTAATTGAATTGTTTTTGATACTTTATTGTTTGCTGGATATGAAGTTGGACTCATTTCTACATCTAATACGCCTTCTTTTGCTTCAATCAATAATGGATTTCCTTTTCCACTGCTTCCATCTGCATAATGTAATGTAACTACTGCATGTTCCAAATCTAAAGGTTCACCATGTTTATATGTTGTTTTACTTGGTGGATCTATAGTTACTCTTGTTACTGTATTAGACAATTTTATATTTAATTCTGCTTCTTTTTCGTCTAGATATGTATAACTATTTTGTTGTGAGTCTTGAATTTTTACAGTTACAGTTTGGTTTTGATCACTTGCTGGATTAAATCCTGAAGGCTCTTTTATCATAGCTTTTGTTACATCTTGTTCTTCTGTTTCTCCATTAACTTTATATCTTAGTTTATATTTTACTTTATTATCACTTAACAAATCCTCTAAAGAAGTATTTAAAGTTCCTGTTATACTACTTGGATTTATTACAAGTGCTTCTACATAATCTTTTATATCTATATCATAATTTGTTTTTTGTGTTACATCTCTATACTCATAGCTTACTGTTAAATTTTTAGTTACTTTATAATCACCAGCATAATCAGATTTAGTCGGACTCATATTAACTTCACTTTGAGTATCAGTTTCTACAATTGACAATCTTGGATCATCTAAGTCCCATTGTTCTTTTTTACCAGATTCATAAATTATATCTATAACTCCATCTTCAGCACTGAATGGGTCTCCATGTTTGAAAGTGGTTTTCGGATTAGTTTGAATTGAAATAGAGTTTAATATATCATATATTGTAATTCCCATTGTAGTGGTAAAAGATTCACCATTATCATCTGTATATTTAATCTTTACATTTTTTGACATTTTACCATTAGTAAATGAATCTCCATCTGGTTCCATATCAACTTCATCATCATTTAGTTCAGTAATTGTTATATGACTATCAGACATTGAAACAGAATTACCTGCTGGTGCACCACTAGCATAAGACAATTTTACACTTCCACCATTAGCATTAAATGGATCTCCATAATCAAATGAAACTGTTGGTTGAACATCTACTTGAATTCCTGTTATTTTATCTTTAACAGTTACACTAAATGTATCTGTTAAAGGAAGATCTTCTAATTCGTCTGCAGTTACATCATCTGCATTTAATTTTACAGTAACATTTTCAACATATTCATGACTTGCATCAAATAATGAACCTGCTGGGTTTTTCACATAGCCATCTAACATATCATTTTCCACGTTAAATGATTCACTTTCATCTCCATTAGCATAAATCTTCTTATAAGTTACTCCATTTAAATCTAATTCTTCACCATAATTAGAACTATAATCATTAGGTGTTGTAACTTTAATACTCTTTATATAATTTCTTAGTGTGAATTTAACACCATCACCATCAGTTGTGCATTTACCATATTCTACTGGTAAATTTTGTTCAGTTAAACTTTGTGGATTATATCCTGCTTTATCTACCATTGCATTTGTTACTGGTTCCTCAAAGGTATGTCCAGATGCTGTTTGTACTTCAATTATTGCACCTGTAAAATCCAGATTATCTGCAGGTGTATCATATTTATTTTTAACATTAGGCTGTTGTTTTACACTAATTGAACTTATTTTATCATTTACTGTAACATTATATGATGTCTCAATCTTATTATAAGTTACTGTAATTTTTTGAGTTCCAGCACTCATTTGAGAACCAGGAACTACCCATTTAGGATCACATTGATTAATATCTGCAGTTTTTGGTGAAAAATCAACATCGTCACTATTCATAGCTATACCAGTTGTTACAACACCACTTTTTGTAGTAGCCTTTATTGATCCACCATTTACATCTATTGACTCATCATGTTCATATTCTACTTTTGGAAGT
Source organism: uncultured Clostridia bacterium (assembly GCA_947631185.1). Taxonomy (GTDB): domain Bacteria; phylum Bacillota; class Clostridia; order TANB77; family CAG-508; genus Scatovivens. The sequence continues at coordinate 2,347 of CANRKJ010000038.1, forward strand.
TTTTCTATTTCAATTTTTACCACAGGGTCAGTAACTTGTAAAGGTTGAACTGCTGATAATTTTTTATCAATATAAGTGAATGTTACGTTTGGATCATTAAAATTAGCCTTTTCTTTATCTGCTGTTAATAAATTATTTCTAATTAAATCTTCTATATCTTTTATATCTTGATGCCCATCTCTATAACCTATTGTTACTTTACCTCCAGCAAAACTTAATGGATCATCATGTTCGTATTCTAAATCTGAAGGTGGAGTCGAAACATTGATAGAACTTGCAACATAATACTGACATGTTAATTCTTCTTTTCCAACTTTAATTGTTATTGTTTCTTTATCATCTGCAAATTCTGGTTCTACAACAGCAATTCCTTCATCTATTGCATCTTGAAGAGTATATTCTTTTAAATCGTCTGGATTATTATCATATTCAATTGATAACTTTAATCCTGAATAATCTAATTTTTGACCTACATAATAATATTTATTATCTAAAGCACCTGTTAAATTTACATCTGTAATTTGTGGTGTAGAATCTGTTGCAAAACCATCATAAAACAAATAGTCTTCTCCTTTAGCAAGAGCTTGAGTAGTTCCAAATCCACTTGGGAAATAAGTAATTGTTAATCCATCTGTAACACCTTTTTCTCCTTTTAATAGAGTAAGTGATTCAGGTGTTAAATCTTCAATCGTAATTCCCTCTTCTAGTAAAAATGTAAATGTAGCTATAATATCATTTTCGTTTAACGGTTTCGAACTAGCACCATCTATTCTAATACTATTACTAGCATCATTAAATGTATGTATAGTTGTTGATTCCCAGTTTATTTCTGCAAAATCATCTATTGTTGATGCATATTCAATTACTTCTTCTCCCTTTCTACCTCCTGTAAAATAGTGATATGCTGGCTTCATCATGGTATTATCATATTTTAAATTAATCGCCGCACCATTTACATACTTTCCATCTGCTTGTTTTACAATCAAATCCACAGTTACAAAATGTGTTTTACTATCTGAATATTGATCACCTTCTGATTTATACCACCAATCATAATAATAATTAGCTTGATCTGTATCCATGTCCTCATCATCTGTTACTTCGTTAATTTGATGTAGTTTTAACACGAAATATGGCTCACCTTCTTTTGGTGTGGTAGCTCCATATGTAACATATGGTGAAAATATATTCATAATCATGGTAATTAACGTTATTATCGAACATATTCTTATTCGTGTAAAATAATTTTTTAATTTTTCTACCATTATTTTTCTCTCCTATTTTATTATTTCTCTCATATTTAAATAATTACTAAATATATATGAGGTTTCACTAACGTCTATTGTTAAATCTTCATTAAAATCAAAATCTTTATTTTTTGTATATAATTCTTCTGGATCACTGGCATTATATATACTATATACAATTGAATAGTCCGATATCGAAATTAATCCATTTTTGTCTAAATCACCTACAATCAAGGTTTTATTTCCTAAATCTAGTTCTTGACCTTCCACTAAAGTTTTATTTATATATAAACAATCTAAATATGCAGGTTTATCAATTAAAATATGATAAGTTCCCGGAATAACATATATTTCATATGTACCATTGTCCTTAGTCTCATAATTTAGTGAATCTATTTCAGTAATTTTTGAGTGTAAGTCATCTCCATCTCCACTTACAGTCATATATTCATCCCAATTTATTTTTTCATTTACGACTTTTGCATCATAAACTCTAATATTGGCTTTATATCTCGAATCCTCATCTGATTTTGTAGTTGGTGGTGTTACAATACTGCCATATATCTTTGCATATGGCCTATGTATCACCAGTCTATAAGTATGTTGAGTAGTTTCATCCTGAGCAGTTACTACTATATTTATAATAGTATCTTCTTCACCCAGTTTATTTAACACCAGTTCCTTTGTAGTACTTGTATCGATTTCTTCTTCACCTATTTTTACTTTAGCATTTGGATCAGATTTTTCGATTTTTAAACTAATATTATCTAAATAATCATTTAATGTAATCTTATATATTGATAAATTTTCTTCTTCTTCATCTGGATTATCTATATCCAATTTCTCATATTCTAATTCTGGTTTTTCGTTTTCTTCATTATAATTGAAAAATCCATAATCAATATTTTTCAATGAAGCATCTGTATTCATTACTGTAAATTTAAATACTGATGGATCATTATAAGAATCTGTGTCAGTTATTTCTTTTCCAGTTTTTTGTACAATTCTTATTCCTGATAATGGAGAATTACTATCTGGTTTCAAAGCAAATGTCTCATTATCTATTGTAGCTCCTTCTTCTAATCTAAAACTCATTCTTCCTAATAATACTCCACCATCTTCATATGTATTAACCTCATATTCTTCAAAATCATTTAATTGAATATAAGGATTATCCGAAACTTCTTTATTATCTACTTCCAAATCCATTACACATCTATATTCACCATCATCTACAGATAAAGTAAAATATCCCATATAAGGACTAAACATATTTTCAAATTGGAATGATTCTTCACCATCAAGGATTGTTACATATGAATTATCAGATACTTTAGAAGGTTTGACCTTTGTTTTATCATATGAAAATCTTAAGTCTAAGCCTTGAAATTTTAAGTTATACGATCTCCATTCTAGTAAAACTTGTTTGCCATTGTCTTCAGTATCTGAAATACTAACTACCTTCAATTCCATGAATTGTGTTTCGTCATTCGTTAAATCTGTAGCAAATACAATTGAACTAATTACAATACACAAAAATAGAATTAGTAGAAAAAATATGAAATTTTTGATTTTTTTCATCGTTTTCCTAGACATATCTTCCCTTTCTAGTCCGTGTATAATGGACTTAATTTACTTATCGATATAATATTAAAAGAATGGAGAGAAACTGTCAATTTAAGTTCTTGTAACAATTTCGACAGTTTTTTTAGGGAACAAAACGATACTTTAATTTATATCTTTTTAATTACAAATTTTAGCCAATTTTTTTATTTTTTTAGGGAAAATAATAATTTGAGCCTCTTTGGTAATATTAAATTAAAAAAAAATTGGATTTATAAAATCTGTATGGGCGTTCATTGGACGCCCGCAAAAAAAATATTGATTTTATAATATAAAATTGAATTTATAACATTTGTAGGGGCGCTCATTGGGCGCCCGAAAAAAATTTAATCTTTCCTCACATTTCCTGGTTGGCGTTTTTTTATTAAATGAATATATATATTTTATTTCAAATTATTTATTTTGTGTCTGGCGGGCGCCCACTTGGCGCCCCTACATTTATTTATTTTTCCATACATTCGATAAATGCCATATACAATGTATATATGTATTTGTCTCACGGGCGTCCAATGAACGCCCCTACAAATTTTTAACAATAATCATACGTGGTTGACATAATATAAAAAATGCGATATAATAACATCATAATTCAATTTAAATAATAACTAATCACAACAGATAAAATAATAACAAAACCTAAGATAAAATTATTAAGATTTAATTTAAAAACGGGGGTTGTGTTATAATGAAAATATCTGTTCATGATATTTTTTTTGTGGTTGTGATTTTTATTATTTTTGAATGTATATTGTTTTTGGGATTTCAACAATTTGTTTTTGGTAATAGCAAAAAAGAATACTCGGATAATATAAATAAAATAGATTTATCAGAAGCCTGTTTATCAGAAGAAGAAAATGAAACTTTAAATTTAATTAACAAATATAGAAAAGAAAATGGAATAGCAGATTTAAAAGCAATTACGTGCTTGCAAAATGTTTCAAAATTAAAAGCAGAAGATTTAATTAATTCAGATTATTTTTCACATCATTCTCCAAATTTTGGAACACCTTTTGAAATGTTAAAAAATAATGGAATAAATTATAAAATAGCAGGTGAAAATCTGGCAGGAAATATTAACCCCCAAAAAGCTGTAGATGCATGGATAAATTCAGAGTCGCATAGAGATAATATATTAGATGAAAGATTTGAATATACAGGAATTTATGTAATAGATAGTGAAATATATGGAAAAGTATTTGTTCAATTGTTTATAGGAATATAATTAGGATCCAAATGGGTCTTTTTTTATGTGCATTCAATCAAATAACGTATCTGAAAGCAATCTATCCACAGTTTATTCATAAACTGTGGATAGATTGCTTTCAGATATTATTTTTTTGCGGGCGTCCGATGAACGCCCCTACATTTTTTTAAATTCCCATATATTAGATGAGTGCCATATACAATGTATATATAATTTTTGATATGTGTATTTGTTTGGCGGGCGCCCGATGGACGCCCGCACATATGTATTATATATCAGGAGTATCTTGATTAATTTGTTCTGTCTCTTCTGTTTCTATTGTTTTTTCTATTGGGGCTTCTACATTTTCTTCTGTTGGTTTGTTATTTGTTTCCTCTTCAGATAATCCTTCTTCCTCTTCGTCTTCTTCATCTTCTTCTGATGATTTCTTTTCTTCTTTTGGACTTCGTGGCATCATATAAACTTCATTTTGTAAATTTAATTCACCTATTCCTGCTGTATTACTTACTAACTTTGCTGTTTGTCTATCTTGGTCATTTTCTTTTTCTACTCTGTATCCATCTTGCCATGTATTTATTTCTCCATCTACTGCTGTTTGTCCACTTATTTCTCCATCATAGAAGTTTATTGTTCCTGTATTTTTTATTCCTGTTGTTGTTCCTATTATCTTTGGTTCTTCTGATACTGAATCTGTACTTTCTCCTATTGTTAATTCTCCTATGTTGTCTATTACTCCTCCTACTGAATTTATTAAACTTCCACTTCCTTTTATTGTCAAGTTGCCGTTATTTTGTATTGCATATTCTTCTACATTAAATGTTAATGTACATCCATTTAACTCAATTGTTATATTAGTTTCTGGTTTTATCAATATTGTTTCTGGTATTTCTGTTGTATTTGCAATTAGTATTGTTCCTTCTGCTCCACAGGCTAGAACTGCTTCTTGTAGACTCCTATAATATACACCTTTTACTATTGCTACATCCATATTTGTTCCTATTGATAATAATATTGCTGTTTCTGTTCCATCTTCATTTGTTGTTTTACTTATTTTTATATTTTCTTCTAATGATATTGTTCCATATGTTGATTTGCTTGCTCCTCCTGTTACAGTTCCATCATAGAAATATAGGTGTCCACTATCATTTTTATTATATATTCCATATCCTGTTGCTATAATTGATGGCGTTAATTGGTTTATTCTTTGGTCTGCTATTCCTATTGTTATTGTTCCTGTGCTATTATTATATACTCCATCTACTCCTTTGATTGTTCCTCCTGTTATTTTTATTGTTCCTGTTCTTTCATTATATATTCCTTTTGAACTTGTTGAAGTTATTGTTCCTCCTGTTATTTCTACTTTTCCACAATCATTATATACACCACAATTACCAATTATATCTCCTTCTGTGATTGTTATATTTCCTATATAATTATAAACTGCATCTGAACTGTTACTTGTCAATGTTCCTCTTTCTATTATTACATTTCCTGTTTCTCTATTACTAATTACTCTATTTTTACTACTTGTTAAAGATCCTCCTTTTATTTCTACTGTTCCTGTTCCTTCATTAAACATTAATGTCCTTTCACTACTTGTTATAGTTCCTCCTGTTATTTCTATATTTCCTGATTTACTATTTACAATACTAGAAGCTATATTTATTGTAGTTCCATCTTTTATTCGTATCGTTCCTGTTGATGTATTTTCTATATTACCATAATAATCATTAGTACATGTTATAGTTGCTCCTTCTAATATTACTTCTCCTGATCCATAATTTTCTATTATTTCAAATCCAGTTTTTAATGTTGTTCCTGATTTCACTGTTACTATTCCTGAATTATTATATACTCCGTGATTACTATCTATACTTACATTTTCAAGAGTTACAGTTCCATTAGAAGAATTACGTGTTGCTAAGCTACATTTATTTATTGAACCTCCCGTTATATCCACTTCTCCAGTTACATTATATATACCTACTCCATAATTATTATAACCCTCTATCTTTCCTCCTAACATTTCTACTTTTCCTTCATAATTGTATATATAATATACATTACTATTATTTGTAATACCTGATAGAGTTCCGCTTTTAAATGTTAATGTTCCGTTTTCTGTACATCTTATTCCCATTGTATAATCTTTATTTATTTGTAATGTTCCTCCATCAAAATCCATTTTTCCTTTATTTAATATAATATAGTTATAATTATCACTATTACCATTTTTTTGAGATGTTATTATTCCTTGCTTAATTTTTAATATTCCATTTGAATTATTGTTTATTGTTTTTCCTGTATAACTTAATATTTGTGATGTGTTTGATCCTTCTTCTATTATCTCTAAATCGCCATTATTTTCTATTACTGCTGTACAATTACTTCCACTTACAATATAGCCTGCTAAATTTAATTTTATCTTTTTGTTTTCTGGAATAACAACTTTTTTACTATCATCTACTATAGTTATATTTCTTAATATTTCTATTGTTGTTGCTTCTTCTTGATTTTCTTCTACATGGCTTATTGCATCTTCTATTGAAGTATATGTTTCTTGATTTATTCTTGCTGTTGGTACATCTTTTCCTAGTATTGCTGTTTCTTGTGTTTCATCATTTGTTTTTATTACCTCATATGTATCTGGTATTTCTGTTATAGGTCCTTCAATTGATTGATTTTTTGCACCAATTATTTCTCCGCTATAAAATTTTAATGTTCCTGTAATAGAATTATATACTCCATTTGCTGTTCCTGTTATACTTGGTAACTCTTCACTTACTGGTTCATCAGGATTTCCTATTTGTATTGTTCCTGTACTATTATTATATATACCTTGACTATTTGTTGCTTTAATTGTTCCGCTTAAAAATTCTATTGTTCCTGTTGATTCATTATAAATTCCTTTATATGTACTATTTAACGTAGTTCCGTCTTTTATTATAATCTTTCCTGTTTTTGCATTATGTATTCCATAATCTCCTAAAGTTGTAATATTTCCTCCTACAACATTTATTGTTCCAGCATCATTATTATATATTGCTGTATTACTACTCAATTCTGAATTTGTTATATTAAATGTTCCTGCTCCTGTATTATATATTGCATATTTAGTTCCAACCCTTTTATCAACGTATATTTTAGTATTTTGTATATCAACTATTCCAGTTGAACTATTTATTATTCCATAATAACTATATGAAAAATATGTATCTCCAGTAATATCAATTACTAATCCTTTTGTACTTGTTATTTTTCCTTTTCCAGCATTAAATATTCCATATGCATAATAAGAACTTGTATTTGTTTTCTGTATTGTTCCTCCTGTTATATTAACTTCTCCTTCTGATATATTATATATTCCTATTAAATAACTAGCCTCATCTGCACTAGGAAGATTTATTGTACCTCCTGTCATTTCTATTGTTCCTGTACTTACATTTTTGATTCCATATCCTCTATCATTACTATTTCTACTAGCTTTTACTTGAATTGTTCCATTATTAAATACAATATTTCCTGTATTATTATTTATAGCTCCATTTATTATATTTCCTCCATCTATTGTTACAGCTCCTGTTCCGTCATTTATTATTCCTGATAACGTTCCTTGTATTGTTCCTGATGTTACTGTCACTATACCATCTTCTTGATTTTTAATTGCACATGAATTTGTACCAGATGAAATAATATTTGCTTTTATGTCTAATTTTCCTGTATTTACTATAGTATTATCTGTTAAATTAGTTATATTTCCTGTTCCAGTTTCAGATTTACTATCAATTATTTCTAATTCTCCACTATTTTCTATGACGCTTGTACTTCCATTTTGATTTATTGTATATCCAGCTATATCTAATCTTATTTTCTTATGTTCATCTATTATTCCTAATGCATTTTCTTGACTTGCTTTAACACTTCTTAACATTGTTATTGTTGTTACTTCATCTTTATCATTTTCTACAGCATCTATAGCTAATTGTAATGATTTATATTCTTGTTCATCTATTTTTGCTGTTACAACACTATTTGATAATTTTGATGTTTCTGTTTCGTTTTGATTATCTATTATTATTATTTCATATTCCTCAGGAGTTTCTGATACCGTTCCTGATATTGATTTTTCTTTTGCTCCTGTTATCTGTCCATCATAAAATTTTAATGTTCCTGTTGTAGAATTATATACTCCACTTGTTGTTCCTGTTATATTTGGTAAATCTTCATTTACTGGTAATTCTGGATCTCCTATTTGTATTGTTCCTGTACTTTTATTATATATACTTTCACCTCTTGTTGTTTTTATTGTTCCACTTAAAATTTCTATTGTTCCTGTTGTTTCATTATAAATTCCTGTAGATGTACTATTTGCTGTTGTTTCTCCTTTTACTATAACCTTTCCAGATTTTGCATTATATATTCCATTACTTCCTGTACTTGTAATATTTGTATTTTCTAAACTTATTTCTCCTACTCCTTCATTGTCTATTCCTTTGCTTCCTAAATTATTAATATTACCTCCTAAAACATTTACTGTTCCATCTATATTATATATTGTTGTATTAGCACTTAATTCAGAATTTGTTATATTTACCGTTCCTGTTTTGCTATTATATATTGCATATTTAATTCCAGACCTTTGGGTAACATCTATATGAGCATTTTGTATATCAATTATTCCTGTTGATCTATTTATTATTCCATAAAAATAACCTGAATCGTAAGGACAACATCTAATATTAATTTCAAATTCTTGTGTACTTAGTATTTTTCCACTTCCTTCATTATCAATTCCAAACGCATAACATCGATCATCATTTGTTTTTTGTATTCTTCCACCTGTTATATTTACTTCTCCTCCAGATACATTATATATTCCAGTTACATAGTTACTAGGTTCTGCTTCTGATAAATCTATTATTCCTCCTGTCATTTCTACTTTTCCTGTACTTTTATTTTTTATTCCATATCCCTTATCAGAACTATATCCTATTTTTGTTTCAATTGTTCCATTATTTAATATAATATTACCTGTATTATTATTTACAACTCCATTTTTTATTGTTCCACCATCTATTATTACATCTCCTGTTCCATCATTTATTATTCCTGATATAGTTCCTTGTATTGTTCCTGATGTCACTGTTGTAATTCCTTCTTCCTCATTTTTTATTGCATTTGCCTTTGCTGATGAAATATCACTTTCTAATAATTCTAATTCTCCTATATTATGTATACAATTTCCATCTGCATATAATATTTTTCCAGAATCTCCTGTATCTGTTATTTTTAATTGTCCTTGATTTTCTATATATGCTTTTGATGATAAACCTCTTATTTCAAATCCTTTTAAATCTATTTGTATATTCTTTCCTGTTTCTATTACAGCTTTTGAATTTTCTGTTGCAATTACTGCATTGTTTATCATTTCTATTTCTTTTAATTCACCACTTGAGTTTTCATTACAATATTTTACAGCTTCTTTTACTGTTTTAAATTTCATATCTCCAACTTGTGCTACTTCTTTTGGGTCATTTGTTAATATTGCATGTTCTAAAGTTTCATCTTTTGTTATTTCTACTTCACATTCTGTTGGTATCTCTGTTATTTCTCCTTCAAATGCTTTATCTATTGGTCCTGTTATTATTCCATCATACCAATTTACTGTTCCAGTCACATTACTTATACCGATAATTGTAGTTCCTGTTATTTCTGGTACAGTATTTACACCTTCATCTTCTTTATTTCCTATTGTTATTGTTCCTGTTCCATTATTTGATATTCCATAATTATTACCTGTTATATGACCTCCTCTTATACTTATTGATCCTTCTTTGTCATTTATTATTCCACTTGTTGCTCCTGTTATTGTTCCATCAAATATTTCTATTGTTCCAGTACTATTATTTTCTATTCCTCTTTTTTCTGTTGATGTTATTGTTGCATTCTGTATCTGAACTAATCCTATATTTGAATTTATTATTCCACTACCTTTTGAATTAATAGTTCCACTGTTTAATTTTACATTTCCATTTCCTGTATTATTTATACCATAACCATAACTACTTGTTGAAGTTAAATTTATATCTGTTATTTCCATTGTTCCTGAAACATTTGTTATTCCACTATATCCTTTTATTGTAGCATTTGATATGTTTACAGCTCCACTTGAATTATTATATACTCCCGATGCATTTGTTACTGTAATATTACAGTCACTAATATTAATTGTTGCTGTATTATAATTATATACTCCATATCTTTTACCTGTTATATTTACTTTTTCTCCTATTAAATTTATATTTCCTATTCCATTATTATATATAGTAGAATATTCTCTATACGAACTGTCTGTTGATTGTTTTATTGTTCCAGCTGTTATTTCTATTTCCCCATCACTATTATTATATATTCCATAATCTTCTCCACTTACAATAGCATTTTCTCCATTTATTTCTATTTTTCCTGTATTTTTATTATATATTCCATAATTTTTTCCAGTTACAGTAACATTATCCCCATTTATTACCAATTTTTCTGTACTATCATTATATATTCCATACTCTGAATTTCCTGTTATACTTCCTCCTGTTATTTCTGTTGGTCCTGATGAATATTGTTTTATACCTGAATATGTACTTATACTTCCTCCCATTATTTTAAGTTTTTCTTTACTTTCATTACGTATTCCATCACAAGTACCTTTTATTTGTCCGTTTTCCATAGTTAATGTTCCTGTTTTATTGTATATTCCATTTGAATATCCCTGTGTTTCATTTAGTATTCCACCTTTTACTGTCAATTCTCCCTCATTATAAATTACATTCTTATATTTTGATGAATTTCCAGCACTAGTATTTAATAAAGTTCCTCCACTTATTACTAATGTTCCTGCTTCTGTATTTGATATGATGTTATCTACTGATGTTCCTTCATTTTTTAGTACTCCTAATTGTCCTTCTGTACTATCTGTTATTTCTAATTTTCCGTTATTTTCTATTCCATTCATTCCAAATGTTTGCCCTGCTAAGTCTATTACTATGTCTTTATTTTCTAATGTTATTTCGTCTGTTGATGTGATTGTTTTTAATATTGTTATTGTTCTTCTTTCATTATCTGGACATTCAACTACTGCCAATGGGAATTGGGTATAGTATTTGTTTGTTTCTTCTATTTTTGCTACAGCATCTGATTGTATTACTAGTATTGCTACTTGTTTTGAACTTTCGTCTTCTCTTGATACTGACGCACTATATAAGTGTGGTGTGTCTTTTACTTCTCCATCTATTGCTAATTGTCCTTCTATTTTTCCATCATAGAAGTTAAATATTCCTTTTGTTTTTACACCATTTTCATTTCCTACTATATTTGGTGTTTCTGTACTTACTTCTAATTGTTCTTCTATTTCTCCTAAAGTTAATGTTCCGTTTTCTGTTACTTCTATTGCTACTGTTGTTTCATTTATTACTCTTCCTATTGTTACTTCTGGACCTTGTTCACTTGGTTCTTCTGTTTCTTCTACTACTTCAACTTTATCTACTATTGTTAACCTGCCATTATCTACTTTTATTGTTGCTTCTACTCCGCTGTCTCCTAGTATTGTTTTTCCGTTTAAATTTATTGTTACATTTAATTCTTCATCTATCTTATTTGTTTCTTTTACATTTTTTAGCATAGTTATTGTCATGTGCTCGTATTTCTTTAATTTTGGATCTTCTGGTTCTGGGTCTTGAACTTCTCTTTGTTCATATTCTTTTACTTTTGCTATTGCACTTGCTAATGAGAAGAACGTTTCTTCCGTTTCTTCTATTTTTGCTACTGGTTCTCTATATATCTCATCTATTTCTATTTGTTCTTTGTCTGTATTTCCTGCTACGTCTTTTACCCATACATAGTATGTTCCTATTTCATTTACATCTACATTTATTTGTAATTCTTTATTTTCTTCATATTCGGTATATTCTGGTTCTGTTTCTAATTGTGTTACTCCATATGCTACTATTCCATTATTATCTGTTGCATGAATTACAATTTGTTTCTTTGTTCCTAATTCTTCATTTGTAGTTAATGGGTCTATTTCTGGTGGTACTTTATCTATGTTTGTTATTTCATGTTCTATCTCATTGCTCTTGTTTTTCTTGTCTGTTAATCTTGCTTTTACTTTTCCATTGTTTGCTACTTTAAATTCTTTTTCATATGGTGTCCAGTTTTCTACTTCTCTTCCTTCTTCATCTTCTACTCTGTATTCTATACTTAGTCCATCTGTTAGTTCTTCACTTGGTGTTATTGTTACGTCTACATCTTGATTTGTCCAGTCTGTTGGTGGATTATGACTTATTGTTCCATCAAAGTGAGTCATTTCTTTTGTATTTATTGTTTGAGTTTCTAGTGTTTTTATATTTCCTGCTTGGTCTTCTATTGTTGCATATATTTCATATTGTTTATTTGCCACTGCTTCATCTATTTTTAATGTTATGTCTGTCTTGTCTTCTTTTTCGCTTCCTATTTCATTTCCTTTATAGTCATCATATGTTGTTTCTGTATATCTTTCTTCTCCTTCTCCTTTTGTATATATTTTTATTACTTTTAATCCAGATTCATTATCTTGTGCTTTTAAATTTACTTCAAATGAATTCATTGTTATAGTTTCTGGATTTATTGTTAGTGTTCCTGTTGGATCTTGTTTGTCTATATTTTGAATTTCATGGCTTATTTCTGACCCTCCATTTGTTCCTTCTGTTAGTCTTGCATATACTGTTTCATTTTGATGTGCTGAGAAGCTTCTTTGATATGGGTTCCATTCTCCTTCATCTTCTTTATATTGTACTGTATATCCTTCTTGGTCTTCTGTTTGATTTATTGTTACTGTTACATCATTTTTTGTCCAGTTTGTTGGTTTATGTGTTATTGTTGCATTTATTGCAGGAACCTCTCCTGTTGTTATTTCTTTTTCATCTAATTGTATTTCATTATCTGCTTGATCTTTTATTGTTACTTTTGCTTTATATGTTGTATTTGCTTTTAGCTCTCCTATTGTATATTCTTCTGTATGGCTATCTTTTTTTGGAGATCCTACTTGGTTTCCATCGTATTGGTATGTATTTGTTCCTACTTGTTCGTCTTCATCATTTGTTATTGTTACTGACATTTCTTTTAAGCCTGAAAAATCATCATTTGCTGTTAAGTTTAATGTGAATCCATTTGTCTTTTTATTTTGTATTCCTATTTCTCCTGTTGGGTTTTGTTTATCTATGTTTTCTATTTTATGTTCTTTGCTGTTTCCATAGTTTTCATTATCATCTGCTAATCTTACTAGTACTTTACCATTTTCTTGCATCTCAAATGAACTGGTGTATTCGTCCCAGTCTTGTATTGTTTCTCCACTTGCTTTTACCGTCTTGTATTGTAATGTATATCCTTCTTGTGTCTCTGTTTGATTTATTGTTACTGTTACTCCGTTTTTTGTCCAGTTTGTTGGTTCATGTGTTATTTCTACTTTTGGATCTGGAATTTGTACAGTTGTAAAGTTTTGTTTTTCTGTTGATTTTGTGTTTCCTGCTTGATCTACTACTTCCATTGTATAGCTGTATTCTGTTCCTTGTCTTAAGCCTCCTATTTCTGCTGTTTCTGTTCTTTCATATTCTCCTTTTACTCCTACCGGATTTCCACCATATGTATATTTTTTTGTTCCTGCTGTATGTTCTTCATTATCTTTTATTGTTATATTTATCTCTTTTAAGCCTGATTCTGAGTCTTTTCCTGTTACATTGAATTTTACTCTATCTGCTTTTACTTCTATTTGGCTTATTTCTGCTTTTGTTGGGTCTATTTTATCTATGTTGTTTATTATATGTTCTTTTTCTTCTCCATTATTTGTACCATCTGTTATTCTTGCCTTTACTTTACCGTTTTCTTGCATCTTAAATGAACTGGTGTATGGTTGCCAGTCTTCTATTGTGTCTCCGTCTTCTTTTTCTGTTTTGTATTGTAGCGTATAGTTTGTTGGTATTTCTACATTTTTACGTATTTCTACTGTTACTTCATTATTTGTCCAGTTTGTTGGACTATGACTTATTGTTGCATCTAATTCTGGTAGTTTTCCTGTTGTTACTGTTTTTTGTTCTGATGTTGTTACATTTCCTACTCCATCTTCTACTTCTATATAATATGTATATTTATGATTTTCCTCTAAACCACTATATTTAAATGTAACTGTATGTAAATTTTTTGAATATCCTTCTGTTAAGTTTCCTTCATATGGTTGTTCTTTTACTTGTTCTCCATCTACAAATATACGTGTTGCTTTTAATCCTGATTCATTATCTTGTAACTTAAATTGTAGTGAAAAACTATCTGTTTTTAATTCTTCTACACTTTCTTCTATTATTTTTGGAAATGCCTTATCTATATTTGTTATTTCATGTGTTATTTCTGTATTTGAATTTACTCCATCTGTTACTTTTGCATATACTGTTGTATTTGTTTCTTGGTCAAA
>CANRKJ010000039.1 GCA_947631185.1 uncultured Clostridia bacterium
TTTATTTCTTATTCTTTTTTTCTAATTTTACTCTACTAAATAAAATTTGTATATAAATAATTTGCAAATTACTATTTATCTTTATAATTCGAATAAATCATATCCATTACAAATTATACTATACTTTTTATTTATTTGCAATCCATTTTAACCTACATAAAAATCGAGATAGAAATGTTTAATTAAGCCCGAAAAAATAATCATATAAATATCCAGCTTCAATATATTTTTCTGTTAATTCCATTTTATATTCTTCTAATAGCTCTAAATATTTTTGCTTAAAACATTTCTTACATAGCCATTCAATTCCTTCTTTTGAAATTATGTATTTTCCATTGTCAGTATATTTATAATTTATATTTACCTTAAGCATTTTATATACTGCTCTTTTTACAGTGGGCTTAGATCTATTAAAATATTTTTCTAATTCATCTACCGCAATTTCCTTATTGAACAAATTTTTTGAATTTAATTTTAATATTTTTTCATATTCTTTAATTCTTGTTTCAAAAAAATAAATATCTGCATCTACTTGACTTTTTTCATTTTGAAAATATACATACACAAGCCATAAAAATCCCTCATATAAAATAAAGTAATGCTTAGATTTTATTTTTACACTTCGCCATCTACAAGTAGGATGTTTTTTTAACATTATTAGTATAGCCTGTCTTAAATCTACATGCGTTATTTCTTTTCCATTTTTGGTTTTTATTCCTAATAATTTTAATCGTAATAAAATTTTATCATATGTTAAATAAATATTATCTATAAATTCATCTGAACTTCTCATATACCCTCTTTTCCTTTTTGAAATATTTATTTTTATAAAATCGAATTGTGCTAGTGAAACGTAGCATAATTCATAAGAGCAACTTTTTGCTCCGAATAGTAGTATCATTCTTTATACCTACTATTCGCCAGCTTGGTGTAATGACACCGTTTTTGCTGGTTAGGAAAAATCCCTAAAACCCATTTTGCCCTCCGGGTGATAATTTTGTGAATCATTTTTTAGTAAAATTTTTTATAATCTATACATCATCTTTATTTAAATTTTTTCTTAAAATCATTGCAAAACTCATTATAATTCTAATTTTCTTTTTTATAATAATTTGTGATTAATTTTATGATTTTTAAATAAAGTTTAATATACATTTTCGTGTGTGTGATATTTTTATTATTTATTTTATTATTATTACTTATTATTATTTGTGTTAAATTTTTTAACATACTGTAGTCGAAAATTTCAACACCCAGCTGTTCAAAATATCAACCACTAGATGTTGAAATTTTCGACTACTGAATTTTTCAATACTTTCAAGAGATTTTCTTCATTTATTTTGTAATAAGTCTTCGGTGGAATATCTATAAGTTTTATATCTATAATCCCTGCTTTTTGTAAAATATTTGTTGCTTTTCTTTGCTTATATGGACTTAATTTTGTACTCTTTTCTATGCTCTCTTTTGTTGCAAAAAAGTATTCAAATTTTAATTCATTTTTTGCTCTAAAGTAATTCATTCTACCATATAATTCGCCTAACATTACAGCTGAATTTACTCCAAATTTATTAATTAAATCTCTGTTAGTTATTATAAAATTAGTTCCAATAATATTTTCTTTTGACATAGCTTGTCCTCCCTGTATTTAATTCTAATATTTTCACTCTAAAATACCGTTATGTAGTATTTTTAGTTGAACATATTGTAATTTTTAAATTTTATAAAAATAGAGAAAGTCGTTCAAAATAAACTACCTTCTCTTTGATTTGATTGTTTATAAAACGCCTAAATTGTAAGTCTTTTTTGAATATTTTTCCTTTTGTGGCGACAAAATTATCCACCCACCTCCTTGGTGTCCACCTTCTCCAGTGGGATTATATAATGTTACCAATATTGTTACCTGAGGATCTTCTATTGGAGCTACACCTATAAATGATGTTACATATTTACCTGTATTAACACCATCTTCAGATGTACCTGTTTTCCCTCCTACTGATATTCCTTGAACTTTTGCATTTTTTCCCGTTCCTTCATCTACTACTGATTGCATCATTGATAAGACTTCTTTTGCTGTATCTTCAGAAATAACTTGATCTCCATATTCAGATTCAATATGTTTTACTTCTCCAGTTTTACTATCAATTATATCTTTTAAAACTCTTGGTTTTACATATTTTCCATTATTAGCAATAGTTGAAACCATTGTTATCATCTGAATTGGAGTAACTTCAAACCTCTGACCAAAAGATATTGTAGCAAGTTCTACTGGTCCAACCTTTTCTTTAGCTAAAAAAATACTTTTTGCTTCACCACTTAAATCAATTCCAGTTTTTCTTAAAAAACCAAATTTTTCTAAATATTTATAATATGTTTCAACTCCTAATTTTTGTCCTAATCCAATAAAAACTGGATTACATGAATTCATCAAAGCTTGCCTTAAACTTTGTGAACCATGAGGTCTGTAATATCTCCAACACTTTATTCTAACACCTGCTATTTCAATTCCACCACTACATAAAAAAGCTCCTTCTTTATCAGGAACTGCAATTTTTTCCTCAATTGCTGCAGAAGCTGTTACCAATTTAAAAGTAGAGCCAGGCTCATATGTATCTGCAATTGCTTTATTTCTCCATACTGATTGTAAATATTTATTTTTTTCCGATTGCTCTAAAGTATCCCAAATCCCTTTTAACTCTTCATTATTAATTTCAAAAGGAGAATTTAAATCATATGATGGATATGTTGCCATTGCCATAATATCTCCAGTTTTGGGATTCATTATTATAATATTTCCACCATCTGTACACTTATTGTCAATACATGCTTCTTCTAAATATTTTTGCGCAATAGATTGAACAGTCATATCTAGTGTCAAATTCACACTATTTCCATCAACAGGTTCTATATATGACTCACCATCATTCCCAAAATTATTTCCTTTTGCATCTGTTTGTTTATTTATACTTCCCTTTTTTCCTGATAATATATCATTATATTTTGCTTCTATTCCATCTAATCCTTGATTATCACTTCCACAAAATCCTATTACCTGTGAAGCTAAATCAGAATATGGATAATACCTTTTAGTATCTTCATCTATATTTATTCCTGTTAAAATATTATTATCTATCATCCATTTTCGAAGTTGATCAGTCTTATCTTTATCAACTTTTTTTACAATATACTCAATTGAACTATTCTTATTTACTGCTTTAGAAACTTTGTCGTAATCTAATTCAAAAAAATCTACTAATGCATTAGTTACTTTTTCTTTATCTTCCTTTTTTATATTTACTGGGTTTACTGTTACAGTATAAACTGTACTACTTTGAGCCAAGATATTTTTTCCTGTAGCATCATAGATAATTCCTCTTTTACAATTGATTCCTCTACTAGAATTCAATTGTTCCACAGCTTTTTGACTTAACCACTCTCCTTGAATAAATTGAACCCAAGCTAGTTTTGCAGAAACAATTATTGTTCCTAGTAAAAATCCCCAAAGAATCAATTTACATCTTTTTTTTAATCCAATTATACTTATCATAATCTCCTCCTAAATAAATCTATTTATATTTAAACTAAATATTACAATTAAAATATATTTTTATTAAATTTATTGAAATAATTATTTTTTATATATATAATTTATTTAAATTGAATTTCTTATACATAAGAAAGGATTATAATATGGAAATTACAAATGATATTATTGTAAATACTGAAAATTTAAATTTAAATTCTGAACTAGAAATATCATATTATGGAAAGCTTAAAGATTCAAAAGAAGTATATATAAATTATGGATATACCCCTAATTCATTTGAATACAAAACAGAAAAATTAATTGACAATAAATCAGTTAAAATACAATTAAAACAACCTGGATATTTCTATTTTTATTTTACTGATGACATTGGAAGAACAGATAATAATTCATATAAAGATTATCAATTATACATAAAACGATCTAATTTGGTTCTTACTCAAAATAGTAGTATGAATGAAATACCATATAGATATTTTTCTCAAAATAATAATATGTACAAAACATTCTATACCCCACTAACTTTAAAGAATACATCAAAACCAGAAGAAATTATTTTACCTCGTTCATTAAATTTAAAAAACCCTACTTCTCAAACCAAAAATGTTTCAGGATATATTTTAGAGCCAATAAAAAAAGTTACAGAATATAATATAACTCAAGCTCTTATTCCTACTGAGAATATAAATATTATTGCTGATTATAATAGACCTAATTTAAAATCATTAAAAAAAATAAATTCTTCTTTTAAAAAATTATTTTATTATTTATCTAATTTATTGGGTAAAGACTTTTCATAAAATTTTGTGATTATGTTAACAGAACAAAATTTTCGCTATTTATGACATTTTAAAGTCCGCATCTTTGCGCGTAGCGCTTTTATATAATAGGAAAGGATTATTTTCAATAAATAAAAAAGACTTTTTACATATAGTAAATAAGTCTTTTTTATTTATTGAAAATAGAATTAATCTTATTTTTTATAGTTTTAAAAATTCCATCATTAGATTTCTTGTCTTCACTTACATTTGACTCTATATAATCTTTTTTAGGTAAACTAATATAAATAGTTTGACCATTTGTAAGTTTCTGCATTCCCAATTGTTCTTTAGCAACCTGTTCAACATTATATAAATTTAATGAACTTTGTATATCAACTTCTAATTGATTATTTTCTTTATCAATCTGAATTATTCCTGCTTTAATATCATTTAACTTTGAAAATGTTTCATTTATTTTTGAATTTCTATACATTATGAAAAATAACATTCCAAAAACAATGAATAAATATATTACTATTTTTACTTTATCTGAAAAAAGTAAATTATCTATTCCTCTTTTTACTTTTTTATTATTTTTAGAAGAACTCTTATTAACTTTATTGTTCTTTTTAGCCATAAAAATTAACTCCTTCTTTCAAAAATTCTAAGTTTTGCACTTTTACATCTACTATTTTCATTTATTTCCTCATCTGAAGGTAATATTGGCTTCTTAGTAATAATTTTTCCTTTTGAAACAGCTCCACATCTACAATATGGTAAACCTGGTGGACATGTACATTTTCCCACAGATTCAGTTAAAGCCCTTTTAACAGCTCTATCTTCTAAAGAATGAAAAGTTATTATACATAATCTTCCATAATTTTTTAAAACATCAATACAATCAATTACAGTGTCAAATAAAGGTTGGATTTCATTATTAACTTCAATTCTTATTGCTTGAAAAATTTTCTTTGCAGGATGCCCATTATTCTTAAAAGACATAGGTATAGATTTTTCAATTATATTAACCAATTCAGCAGTAGTTTGTATTTTTTTAGTTTTTCTATATTCTACAATATTTTTAGCAATTCTTCTTGAAAACTTTTCCTCACCATATTCAAAAAATATTTTACTAAGTTTTTCTTCATCATAATTATTAACTATATATTCTGCATCTAATGTTTGATTTCTATCCATTCTCATATCTAATCTAGCTTCACCTAAATAACTAAAGCCCCTATTTCTTTCATCTAATTGATATGATGACACACCTAAATCTAACAAAATACCGTCTACTTTTTCAATATTTAAACTTTCCAAAATATTTTTTATATCATCATGATTACCATGTATATATTTTACATTATTATAATCTTTTAATCTTTCCTTTGCAACATTTAAAGCATCTTGATCTTTATCAATTCCAATTAGTATTCCATTTTTAGATAGTTTCTTTAATATTTCTTTACTATGACCTGCTCCTCCTAAAGTTCCATCTACGTATATTCCATCTGGATTTATATTAAGACCTTCTATACATTCATTCAATAAAACTGATTTATGTTTAAAATTTTTTTCTATATCCATATTATTTATCACCTAATATCTATTTAATAGCTTAAAAGGATGCATAAAAATTAAGCATCCTCTTTTCATCTTTAGTTGATTAAATTATTCGTATTTTATCATTAGTGAACTCATAGTTTCTTTTGTAAATTCAAATTCTTCTTTTGTATTTTATAAACTTTTGTACATTATATAAACTTTTCAAAAAAGTATTATATACCTAACATTTCCATCTTCTCTGCTATATCATTTGCAGAAAGATTATCTTTACAGTCATTCCATTTTGCTTTACTCCAAATTTCAATCCTAGAATCCATACCTACTATTATTACATCTTTTTCTAAATTCGCAAATTCTCTTAAATTTGAAGGTATTAAGAATCGACCTTGTTTATCTAGCTCTAAATCTATAGCACCTGCGAAAAAAAATCTTGAAAACATTCTAGCATCTTTATTTGAAATAGGTAACTGCTTTAATTTTGTTTCGAAAATTGTCCATTCATCAAGTGAAAAAATAAATAAACATCCATCTAAACCTTTGGTAATTACGAATTTTTCTCCTATGTCTTCTCTAAGCTTAACTGGCATTATAAGCCTTCCTTTTGTATCTAGAGAGTGTTCATACTCACCAATTAACATTTTAGATCACCTCATTTCATTCTCCACTTTGTGACACTTCTCTCCACTTGACTTAGATTTTAATATATAATTTTTATTTTTGCAATAGTTTTTTATAAATTTTTATATTTTTTATTTAAAATGAAATTAAATTATGTTAATATGTTAATAAATAAAATTCAATATATGGGAGGAAAATTTGAAACGAAATCTTTTAATAAGCTTATTTAGTATTATTTATATAATTATATATTTTTCCATATCACAATTTATAATAAAAAAATCTAATAGTTCTGTTTTATATGGATACTTTTTAAATTTAATTCTCCTATTATTAATTATAATTTTTGGAATATTAATATCAAAATTGTTTTTTAATTTTAGAATAAAAAATTTCAAAGTAAAGAAAATAAATATAGACAATTTCGATAAAAATATTATAAAAAATAGTATTATTTTTTCTTTAATAATACTACTAGTTTTATTTTCTACAATTTATTTATTTTTTTATTATAAAAGTAATTTATTTTTTGATTTGTTTAATATTACTTCTGGAATAAAAAATTCATGTTCTTATATTGTTAAAATTCTATTTATATCCATTCCATTATATTCATTTGAAATAACATATCTAGAATATTGTAAATTTTTAAATAATATAACTGAAATTATTAAACTTAAATCCTTAAAACTCCTTTCATATGTTATATTTCAACTTACATTTCTTTTTCTATTCAATTTTAACTGGTTTTTATATTCAAAACTAACTATTGACATTTTCTTTTTTGGATACTATATTATTAAATTAAGAGATATAATAAAATTATGTAGTTCTACAATATAGAAAGGAGAAATTTATGAAAAAAAATACAAAAAGATTATTATTATTTTCAATTATAATAGTTATTATTGCTATTATAATTTTCATAATAGTTAAAAATAAATCAAAAGATCAAAATTCTAATATTATTACACCAATTGAATCTCATGAAATAACAGACTCAGATATAGAAGAACTAAATAACAGTGAAAAAGCTAAAGTAGTTATATATTGGAAATTAGATGATGAAAAATCGCTTGAAACTTTAAAATTATTTAACACTTTTTATTCTCGTTACAAAGATACTATAAATTTTATAGCTGTAAATAATATTGATAATTCTACAAAAGCAGCTGTATATTTAAATAACAATCAAATCAATATTCCTACTGCCACTACAGCAAATATAAGTGAAGAAATAATCAATGAAAAAGAAATACAAGAATTTCCAAGTTATCTATTTTTATTAAAAGATGGAACTCAATTAGATTATACTTCTAAAGAATTAACCGAAGATTCTCTAGAAGCTTATTTAGATATACTAGCAGAAAATTATTAAAAAATATGATTGCATATGCAATCATATTTTTATTTTTTTATATTTATTTTTTTCATTTCCTCAAATCTTTTAACTTTTCCTGTGGTTGTTTTTATAAATTCTTCATTTGTAAATATCATATTTTTAATATACTTATATTTTGGAAATGTTTTATTTAGTTCCTTAATTTTATTCCACATTATCTTTTCAACTTCTTCTATAGTTTTATCTGGATATTCCTTTTTAATATAATCTTCATCATATTGGATTTTTACAGAAAGTAAAAAATCATCATTTTCTTTTGGAAGTCCAAATACCATACTTTCTTTTACTTCATCAAATGAATTTATTAAAGATTCCAATTCTTCAGGAAATACTTTTTTACCATTTTTTAATACAATCATATTTTTTTGTCTACCTGTTAAATATAAAAATCCATCTTTATCTATATATCCTAAATCACCTGTATAAAACCATCCATCCCTTAAAGCTTCTTTAGTAGCTTCTTCATTTTCATAATATCCTAAAAATACCATTGGACCTTTTAATCTTATTTCTCCAATTCCATTTTCATCAGGATTAAATATCTCTATTTCTGCATTAGGCATTGGTTTCCCAACTGATCCCGGTTTAATATACTTATCATTTTCAGAACATATACATGGTGAAGTTTCACTTAAACCATAACCTTGAATTGTATGAACTCCGATGCTGTTAAAACCAATAGAAACTTCTTTATCTAAATTTGATGCACCATTTACAATGAAACGTAAATTGCCACCTACTCCATCCAAAATTTCTTTAAATAATTTTCTTCTTATATCAATATGAAATTTTCTCAAAAAATTACTTATTTTCATTCCTTTTTTTACTTTATCCAATTTACCAGCCTTTTCAACTTCTTGCATTATTTTTTTATACATAAGTTCTACAAGCTGAGGTACACCAACATATACACTAACTTTATATTCTTTCATATTTTTGGCAATATATTTTAATCCATCTGTAAAACAATTTGAAGTTCCGACTAGCAAGCATCATTAAAATTCCAGTAGAACCATATGCATGATGAAATGGTAAAATAGCCATATTTACATCTGTTGGAAGTAATTTTTCTACTAATTGCATAGAATATATATCTTCAGCAATATTTCTTTCACTTAACATAACAGCTTTTGACATAGCAGTAGTTCCTGATGTAAATAAAATAATTTTCATATCATCATTATTTATCTCTGTATTTTCAAAATCTTTTTTACCTAATTTTCTTAAATTTTTACCCTTTTCTAAAAGAGAATTTATAGTTTTAAATTCTTCAGACTCTCCCATACATATATATTCTTTTATATTAGTTGTGCCTTTTTCTCTAATACTTTTAATAAAATCTTCTAGTTTTGAATCAAATATAATGGCATCAGCTTTGCTTCTAATTAATGAAAGTTCTAACTCTCCTTCCATTAATCCTTTATCTAAAGGAACAGAAATTATATTTCCCATTAAATTAGTTGTATAACTTAAAATCCATTCATAGCAATTAGTACCACAAATAGCAATTCTTTTTCCTTTTAGTCCTAAATTAAAAAAAGCTGTACCTAAATCATTTATATCTTCTAAAAATTTTTTATAAGTAATATAAGTATATTCTTCCTTTTTTATATCTTTTTTTATTATAAAAGCATTATTATTTGGATATAATTTAACAGAATTATATATTACTTCTCTAATATTAGAAAACCTTTTAGCTTTATTAAAAGTTTCTGTAAATTTCATTTTTATCTCATTCCTTCCTAAGGCACAAATCTGGTTGGAAAAATTTTAATTTTTTTCAACCTTTACCTCCATCTTATTTTTGAAATATGCATATCTAGTTTTCAAAACTATTATATATAAATATTTAAACAATGTCAAATCATTTATTTTTTTATAAATTCAATTTTCTCCAACAAATAATATAACAATATCAAACATTTTTATATGTCATACTATATAAATTTATTGTAATGTCCGCGTCCATAGTTCGTGCTTAAAAAATTCGTAGAAATTTTTTGTGCAATGCAATTTTTTTATATACTAAAGAATTCTAGTATATAAAAAAATTCCTAAAATAATTTAGGAATTTTACATATTTGCTCTTGCTTTAACTATTACTCTATTTTTACTATCATTAGTACAAGTAATTATTGTTATCTCTGTTTTTCCATCTGTTAATTGTGATGTACATGAAACATCATCAGGTGAAACTATATATTTATTATAAACAGAATATTGAACTGTTCTTCCAGTTAAATCTTTTATTTCAATAATATCTCCATTTTCTAATGTTGGAACTTTGCTAAAAAATTTTGTATTTCTATAATTATGACCTACTATACAGAAGTTTCCTTCTTCGTTTGGCTGAGCTCCCCAAAAATAACAAGGGGAAATTTTTAATAATTCATCTGTTGTTGTATTTAAAATAGGATAATGACAATTTATTGAAGGAATATTTATTGTGGCTAAAGTATAATACGGTTGCCCACTAGCTGTATATGAAGTATTTCTTTCTATAAGCTCTTCAGTAATAGCTGGTGTAATTTCAGGCTCTGGTTCGTCCACAATAACTTCATACGGATCCTCTGAATTCAAAATAACAACAATTGCATTTTCTTCAAAAGTAATTGTAGTATCATCTGCAAGATTTTCTGCAAAAGTTAAACCTGATAAAATTTCTTGCGATTCTGCCTCACTTTTATTTTTACTATATTCAGCATAAATATAATAAGAAAATAATATGCATACTAAAAAAACAGAAATAAAGAAATCTAATTTATACATTTTCTTTTTTCTTCTAAGTTCTGGGGTAACATACAATTTTTCAGAAATTAAAATTTGATTCATATTATCTCCTTTCTATAAATTTAAGCTTTTTACATAGCACATTTTTATTATAACATTATTATTTTTTCTATTCAACAATTTTTATGAAATTTTATAAATAAATTATCTTTAGTTGTTACAATTTATTGACTTAACAAAAAAACTCTGTGGTTAGCCAGAGTTTTTTTGTTATTCGAAGAATAACTGATTTGAAATGTCACATCGTATATTATCTTCAGAAGTCCAATTTTTAGTACTTCTAAATGAATACACTGTTCCATTACAACTGATAAACTTCATATTCACTTCTCTTACACCATGCTTGCCCACAAATTGAGAAATATTTTTTATTATAATATCCTCGTGTACGAAACTAACAAGTGTGGAAAGGTTAACAGGTTTTAAAGAAGAAATTTCTATCTCAAACTTTTCATCAAGCCCTATATAATAATTTCCTTCTAAAGTCATTTTAACTTCAGAATCCATCATATATATCATTCCTTTCATGTAGTTGCTAACCCAACTAGTGATATTTTAATTATACTACTTTTTGACAAAAATAACAAGATACTAAATAAACTGACATATTACAGTATTTTTGTGTTTTTTTAAATTGAATTATTACAATAACTATGTTATTATAATAATATAAATTTTGAAAGGATTTTTAATAATGATTACATATAAACAAAAAAAGAATTTTTTAGAATATGCAAAAAAAATTTCTAGATTAAAAATTCCAACTTGGAATGAATTACCAGAAATAGATTTATATATGGATCAAGTACTTATTTATATTGAGTCTCATATGAATGATTTTGTATCTAAAAATACAAAATTCATTACAAAATCTATGATAAACAACTATGTAAAACAAAATATAATGCCTGCTCCAAAAAATAAAAAATATTCTAAAGAGCACTTAGCTTATTTAATTATGATATGTATATTTAAACAAATACTTCCATTACCAGATGTTAAAAAAATGATTGATAAAAAAGTTGAAAAAAGTTCTATAGAAGAGTGTTTCAATACATTTTGCACATCTTATACTAAAGCAGTTTCTTCAATAATTGGACTTGTAAAGCAATCATATAAAAATAATGACTTTTTAGAATTAGAAGATTTTAATCTATTTATGACAATTGGTGCAAATTCTACTAAACTAATTATAGAAGAATTATTAACAGAAGGTGAAACTAAATAAAAAATTTTGTAGAATTTTTATATGAAATACTTTAATTTCATACTAAAGAACAAATCGGAAAGCCAAAGAGAAATATTAAAATATAGCTAATATTAAGGCTTTCCGATTTTTTATATAATAGGAAAGTAATCCTTTCCTATTATATAAAAAATTAGAAGACAAATATTTCTAATCTGCTTCTAATTTTATTTTTATTTTATATGCTTTTTTTCTTATTCTTTGAATAGCTGTATCTACTGACTTTACTTTTGATTTTACAGCATTTGCTATATCAACATATGAAATACCTAATTTATAATATTTTAAAACTTCTTTTTCAAAATCACTTAAAGATTCATTCATCATTTTCTCAACTAAATTAAAATATTCTTTTTTAGTTATAGTTTCTAATGGATCCTCTATAGTATTTATATCTAAAACCTCTATCACATCTGCGTCTTCATTTTCATAAATTGGAGTATTTAATGAAAAAGCAGAATTAAGTGGTATATTTTTTTGCCTATTTGCACTTTTTATTACAGTTATAAGTTGTCTTTCAATACATAAATTTGCAAAATTTTTAAATGAATTCTGTTTCTCTGTATCATATGACTTTGTAGCCTTATATAGCCCAATCATTCCTTCTTGTATTATATCATCTTTTTCAACTCCAACCGCAAAAAATTTGCTAGCTTTTATATTGACTATATTACTATATTTTTCAAATATGAAATTTAGAGCTTGATTATCACCTTTTTGAACTAATGATATTATTTCATTATCAGGCATATTAGAATAATCTTTTTCTAATAAAAACTCCTTCTGCATTCCTCGAATTATACCTCCTAAGCTGTTTATGAGCATATTATATTTTCAAAATAAAAATCTGTCAATATAAGTTTTAAATTTTTTATAACTTATACCCACAGATTTACAATATGTACTCAATTTTTTCCATTATGTAGATAATTTATGTACACAAAGCATCTTCTATTTGTTTTTTGGTAATAGTCCCTTCTCTTAAAATATTTATTTTTTTATTTTCAATTTTTACAATTGTAGAGCTTTTTCCTAATTTGCTATCTCCTTCATCTATATAGAAATCAATTTCATCTCCAAAATCTCTTTTTATATTATCAATGTTAACGCCTGCATTTTTTCCAGTTATATTTGCACTTGGAGTTGCTATTGGAGTTTTTGCATATTCTATTAGTTTTCTAGCTATTTTTCCTTCTGGAATACGAATTCCAACTGTATCTCCATTTGAAGTTAAAATATCAGGCACAATATCTTTTTTCTTTAATATAATTGTAAGAGGTCCTGGAAAAAATTTTTCCATAATTTTATATTCAATATCAGTAATTTCTTTAGCAAGCTCTTCAACCATTTTTATGTCTGAAACCAATAAACTTATAGGTTTATTAAAAGGTCTCTTTTTTATCTCATATAATCTTTTTATAGCTTTTTCATCTAATCCATTTGTACCAATTCCATAAACTGTTTCTGTTGGAAAAACAACAATCCCTCCATTTTTTATAATTTTAGCTGGTATTTTCAATTTTTCATATTCTTTTTCTGATTTAAAATCTAAAAAATTTTTCATATTTAATCTCATTCCTTCCTAAGGCACAAATCTGGTAGGAAAAATTTCTAATATATAAAGATAATAAATCCTATAATTGCAGAAATAAAAGCTAAAACCAGAACTGCACCTGCAGATGCATCTTTTGCCTTTCTAGCATATTCATTTTTTTCTACAGACAAATTATCAACTATATTTTCTATTGATGTATTAAAAAGTTCTGCAGAAATAACTAATCCAAATAGAATTATACAAATAATCCATTCTAATAAGCTTATTTTAAAAATAATGCCAAAAATAATTACTAATACTGATATAAATATATGAATTTTTAAATTTCTTTCACTAATTATAGATTCAATAATTCCCCTTAAAGCATATTTAAAACTTAATATAAACTTCTTTAATTCATTCATATATATCACCTTATTTATTTTGAGCTTTTTTTTCTAATATTATTTTCAATCTTTCTAATCCAAAAATTAATAATCCGCCAAGTACAAAAAATACAATACTAAAACTTCCCAAAGTCATTGGAGCCTGTGGTACTGAAAGTGTTTTTGGTCCCATTATTATTGCATAAAATGAACCTATCATTAAACCCAGTATACAATATATAGTTTGACTACGAGCATTTTTTAATGCAAGTTTTATAAATCTTATTATTAATAAAACTCCAATTATAACTCCAATTCCAAATAAAAATATTGGTAAAAAATATTCAAAATGCAAATGTAATAATTCTCTAATACCTGTTGTTATTGGAAAATATAAACCAAATATTAAAAGTAAAGTGGAACCTGATATTCCTGGGAGTACCATTGCAGAAATTGCAACCATACCCACTAGAATTATGTATAATCCTAATTTAATATTTATTTTTGTAATATCAACTCCTGTCTCTCCTCCGCTTGACATTGGGTTAAAATAAGTTATCAAAAATACTACCATCATTCCAATTAATGTAAATATCAAATTATAATATTTTCCTTTTAAATTATCCTTTTCTTCTTTTATTATAACTGGTATTGATAATAAAATAAATCCCATGAATAAAGAACTCACTTGATAAATATGACTTTCAAATAGCCTAGTTAAAAATAACATAGCTAAAATCATTCCAATAATCCAACCAATTCCTATTTTTATTAAGAATTTTATTCCATCAATTTTCTCTTCTTTTTTTCCATAAATTAAATTATCCAGTGCATTTATGAATTTGTCATAAAAGCCTAAAATAAAGGCTATAGTTCCTCCAGATACTCCTGGTACACTATCTGCTAAAGCCATGAAAAAACCTCTTATAGCATTTAATAAATATTCCATATAAATTAATTCCTTTCTTTTTTTTACCGAATATAAGTATATTAAAAATTATACTATTTTTCAATAGTTAATATGCAAATTATTGTTGAATCCTTTATTATAATAAGGAAATTTCCTAGAACAATAGCGGATATTTTTATATATCATACAATATAAATTTATTGTAATGTCCGCGTCCATTGTTCGTGCACGAAAATTTTTGAGAAGTCTTTATATACTTAAGGAGTTAAGAGAACTTTGGTACCATATAAGTATAGATAATCATTTATTGATTTCTATACTTTTTTCTTTTATTATATAGTTGAT
>CANRKJ010000040.1 GCA_947631185.1 uncultured Clostridia bacterium
TTTGACCAAGAAACAAATACAACAGTATATGCAAAAGTAACAGATGGAGTAAATTCAAATACAGAAATAACACATGATATTACAAACATAGATAAAAAATATCCACAAATAGTAGAAACAATCTTAGGAGAAGTAAAAACAAATGAATTTAATTTAACAGTAAAAGCAAAAGATAGTGAATCAGGATTAAAAGCAATACGTGTATTTGTAGATGGAGAACAAATAAAAGAACAACTATATGAAGGAAACTTAACAGAGGGATATACAAAAGATGAACAAACATTAGAATTTGAAAAAACTGAATTAGAGCAAGGTAGACAATATAAATATTATATTGAAGTAGAAGATGGAGTTGGAAATATAAAAAAATCTGAACAAAACTCAGTAACAACAGGAAAATTACCAGAATTAGATGCAACAATAAGTCATAGACCAACAAACTGGACGAATAATGAAGTAACAGTAGAAATACGTAAAAATGTAGAGCTACCAACAAACTATACATTACAATACAAAACAGAAAAAGAAGACGGAGACACAATAGAAGACTGGCAACCATACACTAATACATTTAAAATGCAAGAAAATGGTAAAGTTTTAGCAAGAATAACAGATGGAAACAACAATGGAGATGAAGAAGAACATATAATAAACAACATAGATAAAACAGACCCAACAAAAGCAGAAATAAGTCAAACAGAAGTAAAAGCAGATAGAGTAAAATTCAATGTAACAGGAAAAGACTCAGAATCAGGCTTAAAAGAGATAAATATAACAATAAAAGATAATGAAGAACATACAGCAGGAACAAAAAAATATACATATGGTGGAAATCCGGTAGGAGTAAAAGGAGAATATGAAAGAACAGAAACAGCAGAAATAGGAGGCTTAAGACAAGGAACAGAATACAGCTATACAATGGAAGTAGTAGATCAAGCAGGAAACACAAAATCAACAGAAAAACAAAACTTTACAACTGTACAAATTCCAGATCCAAAAGTAGAAATAACACATGAACCAACAAACTGGACAAAAAACGGAGTAACAGTAACAATAAATCAAACAGAGACACAAGAAGGATATACGCTACAATACAGAACAGAAAAAACAACAGGACAACAAATAGAAAACTGGCAACCATATAACAGTTCATTTGAAATGCAAGAAAATGGTAAAGTATTAGTAAGACTAGTAGATGATAATGATAACTATGGAAACAGTAAAGAATACAAAATAGAAAACATTGATAAACAAAATCCAACAGGAGAAATAGGAGTACAAAACAAAAAGACAAATGGATTCACATTAAACTTAACAGCAAATGATGATTTCTCAGGCTTAAAAGAAATGTCAGTAACAATAACAAATGATGAAGGTGAACAAGTAGGAACAAATACATATCAATATGACGGAAACCAAGTAGGAGAAGGAAAAGCAGACAGCCATACAGAAGAATATACAATAGGAGAACTAAAATCAAATACAACATATAAAGCAAAAGTAACAATAAAAGACCAAGCAGATAATGAAGTAGAATTAGATGAAAAAGAAATAACAACAGGAGAAGTACCAGCAATAAAAGCAACAATAACACATGAACCAACAAACTGGACAAAAAATGATGTAACAGTAACAATAAATCAAACAGAGACACAAGAAGGATATACAGTACAATACAAAGAAGACGAAGGAGAATGGAACCCATATGTAACAAGCTTCCCAGCACATCAAAATGAAACTGTATATGCAAGATTATCAGAAGGAACAAATGGAGGAGCAGAAATAAGCCATGAAATCCAAAATATAGACAAACAAGATCCAACAGGAACACTAACAATAAATCCAGAAACAATAACAATGAATTCATTTGAAGTAAATTTAAAAGCACAAGACAATGAATCTGGATTAAAAGTAATAAAAATATATACAAAAGGAGAAGGAGAAGAAAGATATACAGAAACAACATATGATGACTATAAAGGAAATGAAATAGGAAGCGAAAAAGAAGACAAGACAGACATAACATTAAAAATAGATGAAGCAGTGGCAAATAAACAATATGAAATATATGCAACAATAGAAGACCAAGCAGGAAATATAAAAACATTAGGAACTCAAAGAATAAATACAAAAGAAATGAAACAATTCACAGGAATAATAACACATAAACCACCAACAGAATGGACAAACAATGATGTAGATGTAACAATAACACCAAGTGAAGAACTAACAGATGGACTAAGTATAGAATACAGAGTAGAAGATGCAGAAGGAAGAGAAGTAGAAAACTGGACTCCATATGAAAAAGAATTTAAAGTAGCAAACAATGGAAAAGTATATGCAAGATTAACAGACAAGAAAAACAAGAGTAATGAAATAGAACATGAAATAACAAACATAGATAAAGTCCCACCAGTAATAGACCCATTAACTACAAATGAAGAATTAGGAACAAAGAAACAAATTGTAATTCATGCAACAGATAATAATGGAATAGTAGCATATGGAGTAACACAATTAGAAACAGAACCAGAATATACCGAATATGAAGAAAATAAAGAATTACAAATAAATGTAGATGTAAATGAAATAGGAACATACTATGTATGGGTAAAAGACGTAGCAGGAAACACAGACACAGAACAAATAGAAATAGATGAAATATACAGAGAACCAGTAGCAAAGATTGTAGAAACAGGAGAAACATTTACAACATTAAAAAGTGCAATAGCAAAAGTAAAAGAATATGAACAAAGAGAAGCTCAAGAGCCAGAACCAGAAGAGCCAACATTAAAGAAATATGAGCATATGACAATAACAATGCTAAAAAATATACAAGAGACAAATCAGATAGATGACGATTTAAATGTAACAATAAATCTAAACGGAAAAACAATACTAGGAGACAGCGAAGTAGATGCAACAATAAAAGTAGATAATGGCAGGTTAACAATAGTAGATAAAGTTGAAGTAGCAGAAGAAACAGAAGAATCAAGTGTAGAATCAAGTGTAGAATCAAGTGTAGAATCAAGTGAAGAATCAAGTGAAGAATCAAGTGAAGAATCAAGTGAAGAATCAAGTGAAGAATCAAGTGAAGAATCAAGTGAACAAGGTCCAGAAGTTCAAGAAGAAACAATAGGAAGAGTAATGAATGAAACAACAGTAGCTATAGAAGTAACAGAAAATGGAACATTAACTTTAGGAGAAATAGAAGAACAATTAGAAGTAAGTGCAGAAACACCAAATATAGTAGGAAATGAAAATGGTATAAAAACAAAAGGAACATTCAATTTCTATGATGGAAAAATAGAAGGACAACTAGCAATAGATGGAGACGTAAATAGCACGCCACACTTATATAGTGCATCAGTATCAAGAGAAGACGAAAATTCAAAACAAGTAGCAATACTAGCAATACAATCAGATGCTGTAGCAAAAATAGAAGAAACAAACAAATACTATACACAATTCCAATTAGCAGTAGATGAATGTCCAGATAATGAAAGAAGAACAATAACAATATTAAAAACAATAACAATAACAGACACAATAACATTAGAAAATAAAGATATAGTAATAGATTTAGCAGGACAAACATTTGGAATGAATGGAATAGAAAACAATAGTAAACTAGAAATAACAGATAGTACAGTAGAACAATTAGGACTACTAAAAAATGAAGGAACAAGTGTAAAAAATACAATAAATAACAAAGAAACAGGAAAATTAGTAATAAGTGGAGGAACAGTACAAAATACATGTACAACAAGTTCTTCAAGTGTAATATATAATGATGGAGAAATTATAGTAAGAGGAGGAAAAGTAAACAAATCATCTACAAGTTCTAGTACATATGGAATTTATAATAAAACAGGAAGCTTAACAGTAGAAGGTGGAGAAATAATATCAACTAGTAGTAGTAAATCAATTTATAATGAAAGTAATCAAAAAATCTTAATAACAGGAGGAAGAATATATACTAATGGTGGATATGCAATTGATAATGAAAACACAGGAGGAGATATAGAAATAACAGGAGGAGAAGTACAAGGAAGTAGAGGAATATATAATAATAGCAAAGGCAAAATAACAATATCAGGAAAGGATGTAAAAGTATCAGGAACTTCTTATGGAATATATAATAATGCTGATGGAGAAATAGAAATAACAGATGGAGAAATTTCAGAGTCTACGAGTGGTAGTTCTAATTCTAGCTATTCAGCAATATATAATTATAACAAAGGCAAAATAACAATATCAGGAAAAGATACAAATATAATAGGAAAATGTAAAGGAATTTATAATCGTGGAACTGGAGATATTATAGCAAATGACTGTGCTATTTTTGGAGAATATGATGCTGGAATTGAAAATTATGTAAAAGGAAATGTATATTTAGAAAATATTACACTAGAAGGAAGATATGGTATACGTAATACTGGTGCAGGAAGTATTGAAATAACAAATTCATCAATTTCAAGTACTTATAGTGCTACTAGTATTACATACTATGGTATAAAAAATAGTTCAACAGGAAATATTAAGATAAATAGTGGAACAATATCATCTATAAGTGGAAGAGGAATAGAAAATAATAGTACCGGAACAATAGAAATAATAGATGGAACAGTAACAGGAAAAGCAAGCGGAATATACAATGAAAAAGGAGGAACAATAATTGTAAAATCAGGTCATATAACAGGTAATAATGATGGAATAACAAATGAGGGAACAGGAACAATAACATTAGGAAATAAAGAAGATGAAGGAGTAAATACTTTACCAGAAATACAAGGAACTACAGTTAATGGTATAAATAATGCAGATGGAATAGTTAATTGGTATGATGGAATAATTACAGGATCAATAGATAATTCAATTGTTGGAGAAATAACAGATATACCAACAGAATATGAAGTAGAAATAACAAAAGAAGAAAGTTTAGAGCATGCAATATTAACAAATGAACTAAAAGAAGTAGCACAAGTTGGAGAGAAGAAATTTAAAACTTTAAAAGAAGCAGTAGCATATTGTAATGAAAACTCAAGTGGTGAATTAAAAGAAATAGAAATGATAAATGATACAATAATTGCATCAGAAAATTCACATCCTATAATAGAAACAGAAAAGAATATACAAATAGATTTAAAAGGATTTGAAATAAAAGGTTTATCATCAAAAGCATATATAGAAAATCAAGGACAATTAAAAGTAATAGATACATTAAATTCTGGAAAATTGATATATACAGCAGGAGATTGTATACATAATAGTGGAGAATTAGAAATAGCAGGAGGAAATATAATATCACAAAAAGCAAGTGGAATAAAAAATGAAGAAGAAGGAATATCAAAAGTAATATCAGGAACATTAGAAGGAACTTTAGAAGGAATAATAAATGATGGAACAAACAACGTAACAATAGATGGAGGCACAATAAAAAATGGAGTTCTAAATAATAGTACAGGAAAGATAATATTTAATAATGGAACAATTGAAGCTAAAGTTGGTAATAATAGTGATAAAGGATTTGGAATCAAAAATGTAAGTACAGGAACAATAGAAATGACAGGAGGAATAATAAGTTTAAATAATGCAAGTTACTCATGTGGAATATATAATGTATCAGAAGGAGAAGTAAATATAACAGGAGGAACAATACAAAAAACAAATACTGCTTCAGGAGACAGATATGGAATATATAATGAAGGAAATGGAAAGATAATAAGTACAAAAGGATTAGTTATTGATCTTATTGGGTCATCAAGTAATAGTTCATCAGGAGCTGTATATGGAATAAGAAATGAATCAATAGGAACAATTGATATTCAAAATGCTGAAATAAAAGTTCGTGATGCTTCATATGGAGATAGATATGCAATATATAATAAATCAACAGGTAAGATTAAATTACAAAATACAGAATTGACATCAAATTCAGGTTATACAACATATGGGGTTTACAATGTTGATGGAATAATCGAAATTATAGGAGGATCAATTGTTACACAAAATAAAAATGATTCACGTTATGTTGATGAATCAGCAATAGAAAATGTAGGATCAGGAAAAATAAGTGTAGAAAATGTTAATATAACATGTAATGGAAATTATGGTATAAATAATAGAAAAACAGGAGAAGTTATAGTAAAAGGTGAAACGACTATTAGTAGTAATGTAAGAGTTATAAATAATGAATCAACAGGAACAATAGAAATCTTAGATGGAACAATTCAAACAACAAATGGTGAAGGTATATATAATAAAGATGCAGGAATAATCCAAATAGGAGATTCAGAAACTCCATTAAATGAAGATTTACCAAATATAATAGGAACAACAAATGGAGTATATAATTCTAAATCAGGAACATTAAAATTCTATGATGGACAAATAACAGGTGCAGAAAATCAATCAATATCAGGATCTGTAGAAGTTCTTGAAGGATATGAAGTAGTAGTAACAAATAATGGAAATGAAACAGAAACATCAAAATTATCAAATAATGTAGCGACAGCAAAAATAAATGAACATGAATATAATTCATTACAATTAGCTATAGATGCAGTAGAAGATGATAAAGAAGAAGTAACAACAATAACAATGCTAAGAAATGTAAAATCAAGTCAAGAAGAAGCATTAGGAATAATAAATGAACATAAGAAAATAAAATTAGATATAGCAGGTTTTATAATAAGTCAAAGCGGAAGTACAAGTGTAATAGAAAATAGTGGAGAATTAGAAATAATAGATAGTAAATCTGAAACTGGAATAGGAAATATAAGTAATTTAACAAATAATGCAATAGTTAATAAAGGAAAATTAGATATAAAAGCAAATATTATTACATCTGGCTTAGATTCATATGCAATAAAAAATGAAGAAGATGGTATAGTGACTGTAACATCAGGAACAGTACAAGGGACTTTAGCAGGAATAATAAATGGTGGAACAGGAGATGTAACAATAGATGGAGGTACAATAAAAAATGGAGTTCTAAATAATAGTACAGGAAAGATAATATTAAATAATGGAACAATTGAAGCAAAAGGCGGTAATAGTAGAGAAAACGGATTTGGAATCAAAAATGTAAGTACAGGAACAATTGAAATGACAGGAGGAATAATAAGTTTAAATAATGCAAATTACTCATGTGGAATATATAATGTATCAGAAGGAGAAGTAAATATAACAGGAGGAACAATACAAAAAACAAGTAGAGATGGCGATGGTGAATATAGATATGGAATATATAATGAAGGAAATGGAAATATAACAAGTGAAAAAGGTTTAGTTATTGATCTTATTGGGTCATCAAGTAATATTCATACAGTAAGTGTATATGGAATAAGAAATGAATCAACAGGAACAATTGATATTCGAAATGCTGAAATAAAAATTCATGATGGCTATGGGAACAAGTATGCAATATATAATAAATCAACAGGTAATATTAAGTTGCAAAATTCGAATTTAAATTCAAACTCATATTATTCTTCAGTAGCAGTTTACAATATAGATGGAACAATACAAGTTATAGGTGGAACTATTACTACACAAAATGGTATGTCAGCTTATGAGTATGATTCGGCAATAGATAATGGAGGCTCAGGAGAAATAAGTGTAGAAGGTGTTAATATCACGTGTAATGGAAATTATGGAATAAATAATAGAAAAACAGGTAAAGTTATAGTAAAAGATGGAACAACAATTAATAGTAATGTAAGAGTGGTAAATAATGGATCAACAGGAACAATAGAAATTTTAGACGGAACAATTCAAACAACAAAAGGTGAAGGTATATATAATAATAGTTCAGGAGCAATACAAATAGGAAATCAGGATGAACCAGTAAATGGAGATTTACCAGAAATAACAGGAACTACATATGGAATATATAATTCATCAGTAGGAATAGTAAAATTCTATGATGGAAAAATAATAGGAGCAAATAATCAATCAATAGAAGGACCTATAACAGAAGTTCCAGAAACATATGAAATATTAAGAACAAATGATGATACAAAAGAAATATCAACACTAGGAAAAGATGTACCAACAGCAAGAATAAATCAAGATACATATAATTCAATAGAAGATGCAATAAGCCATGTAGAAACTAGTCAAGAAGAAGCAACAACAATAGAATTATTAAGACATATAATGATAACAGATGAAAGTAAAAAAGTAGTTATACCTCAAAACAAGAAGGTAAAATTAAATATGGCAGGATATACAATAAGAGGAAGTAATTGTACATCAGTAATAGAAAATAGTGGAGACTTAGAAATAATAGATGGAGAATCAAATACTGGAAAAATAGTAAGTACAACAGGAACAGTAATAAAAAATAATCAAAATGGGAAATTAAAATTAACAGCAAGTGAAATAATTACTAAAAAAGATGGAACTAGAGATTTATATATGAATTTAATTGAAAATGAAGGAGATTTGGAACTTTCAGGAGCAAAAATAACTTCAACATGTAGTTACGTAAATGGAATATATAATAAAGATCCAGGAACATTAAAAATAACAGATGGTACAATAAACACAACAAGTAATGCAATAAATAATGAAAGTTTACAAGATTTAGAAATTACAAAAGGAGAAATAAAAGCTACAGAAAATGCGATAGTAAATAATTCTGATGGAACAATAAATGTATTAGGAGGAAATATTACAACTACTAGTTATAGAGCTATATATAATAAAGAAGAAGGAACAATAAAAATCTCAGAAGGAGAAATATCATCATATTCTAATACATTACAAAATGAAAAAAAAGGAACAATAGAAATAACAGGAGGAAATATAAAAGGAACTGGTTCAAATTCTGTAATAAATAATTCAGGTATGGGAAATGTAAAGATTTCATCTGGAAATATAACAGGTTCTGAAGGTATAGAAAATAGAGAAAATGGAACAATAGAAATAACAGGAGGAAATATAACTGCAACTGGAAATGCTGGAATACGTCATTATGGTAATGGAAATATAAAAATAACATCTGGTGAAATAAATGTATCAGGTACAAATAATACTGTGGGTGCGGTATATCATTATGGAAGTGGAAAAATAGAAATAACAGGGGGAACGATAACTTCAAATGGCAATTCAGCAGTATATAATAGCAGTAGTGGAACAATAGAAATTACAGGAGGAACCTTAAATGGTACAAATGGAGTATATAATAATGGTACAGGAACAATAACAATAGGAAAACCAGATCAAAGAATAAATCAATTAACACCAACAATTATAGCAACAGATTATGGATTATATAATAGAAATGATAGTGGACATATATATTTCTATGATGGAAATGTAACTGGAGGAGCAAGTATGTCAACATATGGAACAATATTATTAGAAGAAAATACAAAAATAAGTAAAACAACAAATGAAGATGGAACAGAAACAGCAATAGTATTAATAGTAGGAACAAATTTGGATGTAGCTGTAGTAAAAGGAGTATATTATAAGAGTCTACAAGAAGCAGTTCTAGCATGTGGAGATGAAGGAACAATACAAATAGCAAATACAACAGATATACCAGAGACAATTTTAATAAAACCAGAAACAAATATAACAATTGACTTAAATGGATGTACATTAACATTTAGTGCAGAAGGATATGTAATACAAAATAAAGGAAATTTAACAATAAAAGGAAGTGGAAGTTTAATAAATACAGTAGGAGGAGTAATAGACAACATAGGAGAGTTAACATTAGGAGATAGTACAGATTCAGTATCAGAAGATCCAAAAATAATAGGAACAACAGCAGGAATTAAGAATACAGGAACAATAAACTTCTATGATGGACAAATAAGTGGACAAACAGCAGTAGATGGAGAAATAACAACATGGCAAGATGGATACAGAGTAGAAAAAGAAAATGCACCAGACAGAGAAACAGCAAAATTAGTAAGTAATACAGCAGGAATAGGTGAATTAAATTTACAAAATGAAGTTTATATGATGCCACGAAGTCCAAAAGAAGAAAAGAAATCAACAGAAGAAGATGAAGAAGACGAAGAGGAAGAAGGATTATCAGAAGAGGAAACCAATAACCAACCTACAGAAGAAAATGTAGAAGCCCCAATAGAAAAAACAATAGAAACAGAAGAGACAAAACAAATTAATCAAGATACTCCTGATATATAATACATATGTACGGGCGCTCATTGGGCGCCCGCCAAACAAATACACATATCAAAAATTATATATACATTGTATATGGCATTCATCGAATGTTTTGAAAAATAAAAAATGTAGGGGCGCACATTGGGCGCCCGCCAAAACAATACACATATCAAAAATTATATATACATTGTATGTGGAATTTATCGAATGTATAGAAAAATAAAAAAATGTAGGGGCGTTCATTGGGCGCCCGCCAAAACAATACACAAAAAAATCGAAATAATTGACAAATATAAAAAATACGTATATAATAAAAATAGAAAGTAAGTAGCCACAGACAATGTGCGTTACCTAAAAATTTGGATAAACACCACACAGCTAGGCAAAGCTAAATGTGGTGTTTTTTTATTTTATTTGACTATTAACCCATTGTATGTAAATAATACATAGCAAGGCTAAATTAATTGTTATTGATACCATTAAACCTATTACTAGGAATGTTAAAATCTCTAACATAGCCTCACCTCCTGACTCTTGATTAGAAATCAAGGTAGAAGGTAACACACACACCTGCTTTAACTCACTTTCTATGTTTACTACTATATTATATTTTTTTTCGTTTTTCAATAGTAAAACATTATTTTTTACAAGAATTATCAATCAATAAGTTGAATTTTTAACTATCATTTCAAATATATTTTAAATATATTTGTTTTTTTTTATATTTTATAAATTCAATTTTTAAAATTTAATATTATAAAATTAATATTTTGGCGGGCGTCCGATGAACGCCCCTACAAAATGAAAATAAATTCAGATATATGATTTTTTTTGCGGGCGCCCGCCAAAAACATATTTGTAATGGCTATTTCCCTTGAAAAACACCAAAATTATTAAATAAATTTAATAAAAAAAATATACAAATGTAAACTAGATTTTGCTTTTCTTAAATCCGTAAAATAGTACATTTTATATATTTATAAGATTACATATTATGTAATTTACATTAAATAAAATAATATTTAATATATAAATATATATTAATCTATCTAAAGGAGAAGAAAATGAAGAAAGTAAGCAAAGTGGTAAAATTAGGTTTTATCGGAATACTGTTTGCAATAGCAATAGCAATAATCGCGTCATTGCAAATAGTCAATGTAAACAAAAGCAATTTAAAAGACAGGGAGATGAACTTATCAGAAGAGGAGAGACTTTTTATTGATAAATTAAAAGCAGAAAACGATGATAACCCAGAAAGTACAATATATCTTGTAACAGATGAAGTAATTTCAAGGGTAAGACCAGAAACAACGGTAGAGTCTTTTAAAGCCAATATGGAACAAGGTATAGAACTGTATACAGATGAAAGCTTAACCAAAAAAGTAGAATCAGGAATAGTAAAAACAGGAATGTATGCGGTATATACTCAAAACGGAAGAAAATATGAAATCTCAGTAGTAGGAGATATAGATGGAGATGGGAAAGCAACACAAATAGACTTAACCCATATGATTCGTTATGCTCAAAAATGCGAAAGCGGAATCGAAGGAGAAGTAGAGAAAAAAGCAGGCGATATCGTAGTAAATGGAGAAATAGATAGAGA
Source organism: uncultured Clostridia bacterium (assembly GCA_947631185.1). Classification (GTDB taxonomy): domain Bacteria; phylum Bacillota; class Clostridia; order TANB77; family CAG-508; genus Scatovivens. The sequence continues at coordinate 11,753 of CANRKJ010000040.1, forward strand.
AGATATAGATTGG
>CANRKJ010000041.1 GCA_947631185.1 uncultured Clostridia bacterium
GTATTAAATTTTCCATTTGCTTTGTTATCACAATTATTCTTTATACAACCTCTTACAAGAACAATATTTAAAAATATCTTTGCAAAAAAATCAAAAGAATATAATATTGAAAATGAGCAAGAATTGATTGAATCTACAGAAACAATTCCAACAGATATAGCAAAGTAGATGTAAAGCAGGTATAATAAAATATTGAACAAGAAGATATTAATTAAATTGTTAATATCTTCTTTATTTTATTTGTTAAATAATATATAATCAATTTATAATATAAAAATATATTTGAAAACAAATGTAGTGGCGCTCATTGGGCGCCCGCAAAACTTAAATTTTTAATATATTAAATGTAAGACAAATAGTAAGTTGTCACTTTGATCACTTTGATTAAATTATAAAATGAAAGGTTAAATTGGTGATAAAAATGAAGAAGAATAAGAAAATAATTATAGCAATTTGTATTGTAATTTTAGTAATAATTGGTATTTTTGCTTGGATTAAACTACATAATACATTTGATAAATCGAATCCACTAATATTTGAAAAAGGCTTAAATGAAAATTATTCCTATGTAATCTATCAAGGCAAAGAGTATATACCATATTGTGCATATAATCCAAAAGAAAGAGAAAAATACTTGGGTTATGTTGGAGAAGATAAACAAGATGAAATATATACAGTAAAAGGATATTTAGAAGAAGAATGGCTTATTAATTATTTGGATTCTGGAATGATGAATGATTGTATATTGTTAAAAGAGAAAAGTGTTACTGATATCCCAAATGAATTGACTTCTGAATATGAGTGGAATAAAAAAACAAGTACAAACTCATATATTCCAAATGGAATTACAGTAGCTAAAAATTCAAGTGTTAATAATCAAAATACAACAATTGCTATTGATAATTCAAGTGGAGAAACATTAGATATCGAATCTACTAAAAGTCCAGAAAATGTAGCAATAGAAGTTCTAGAAGATACAATAACAAGAGATTCTGTAACTATTTTAATAACAGATAATAATGAAAATAAATATAATTGGGGAGTAGAATTTGGAGTTCAAAAAAAAGTTAATGGAGAATGGGAAAATTTGAAATATGTATCTGATAGATTAACTTGGAATTCTATAGCTTATACTTTAAATGAAAATAATCAATTAACTCAAAAATTAGATATAAAATATTATTATGGAACACTAGAAAATGGAATATATAGAATAGTAAAACCAACAGGCTTATATTCAAATGAATTTGAAATAAAATAGTAAGCGACAAATTATAGAGCAGATGATTATTGATAATTATCTGCTTTTGTGATAATATATGAATTTATAAAAAGGATTGATTTATAGTAATGAAAGCTATATGATAGAAAGACAAATGTAGGTACAGTTTAGGCTGCAATATATGACATAATAAAATTTTAAAATAATAAAAAATCGTTAGAGTAGGAGAGAGGGCTAATATTCAAAATTTTGAAAGGGGATACTAAATTGAGGTATCTATATTTTTACTCCTATTCTTTTTTGCACAAAACTTTGATAATACAAACTTTTTTAAATTATATAATTAAATTTATATTAGCTATTGACAATCCTTTTTTGATATAGTATTATACAAACAATAGTTCTTTAATATAGTGAAGACATATGTAAAATTAAAAGTAATAATAAATGTAATAATAAGAACTAAATTTTTATAAGAAGGATGTGTTCTTATGGAAGAAAAGAAAAATGAAATTATAATATTTGAAAATCAAAATGTTAAACTAGAAGTTAATTTAAAAGAAGAAAATGTATGGATTACTGCTAATCAAATGGCAATACTGTTTGATAAAGATGAAACTACTATAAGAAAGCATATTAATAATGTGTTCAAGGATAAAGAATTAGAAAAAGATAACAACACGCAAAAAATGCGTGTTGTTGGAGTAAAGCAATTAGTACCATTTTATAATTTAGATGTTATTATATCAGTAGGATATAGAGTAAAATCAAAAAATGGTGTGATTTTCAGACAATGGGCAAATAAGATTTTGAAAGACTATATGTTAAAAGGTTATTCTGTAAACCAAAAAAGATTAGATTATTTAGAAAAAACAATAAAACTTATAGATATTGCTAATAGAATTGATGAAAAATTAGAAGGAAATGATGCAAAAGAAATTTTAAAAGTAATTGGAGATTATTCAAAAGCATTAGATTTATTAGACAACTATGATCATAGAACTTTAAAGAAAATTGATGGAAATATAGATGAAAGAAAAATTGAATATAATGAATGTTTAAAAGTTATAGATAAATTGAGATTCAATCAAGAGAGTTCTTTATTTGCAGTCGAAAGAGATAAAGGATTAGAATCAATTATCGGTAATATTTATCAAAGTTTTGCAGGACAAGACATTTATAAAAGTATAGAAGAAAAAGGAGCTAATTTTTTATATTTAATTGTAAAAAACCATGTATTTGCTGATGGAAATAAAAGAATAGCAGCTACTTTATTTATATATTTTTTGAATTTTTATGGTATTTTATACAAAAATGGAAATCAAACAATAGATAATAATACTTTAACTGCACTAACTCTATTAATAGCAGAATCAAATCCAAAAGAAAAAGAAATCATTATAGATTTAGTAATGAATTTTTTAAATGATTAAGTAAAGATTATGAATTTGTAAAACAAATAGTAATTTTATAGTATATAAGGAGTTATTGTGAAAAAGTTTGTACGTGTCATGGATGGAATAAAAAGTAATGCTGGAGGGTTTGAATATAAACTAAATAAAATAAATATTTCAAACAACTGGAATCCTAAGGAAGCCGAACCTGAAAAAATGGGCGGATTTAATTTTGGAACTGAAGATAAAATATTAAGATGGTTACATAGAGGAAATACAATATATGATGTAATTATTCCTGAAGATGCAGAAATAGTTTTATGTAATGAAGAAAAAGGAATTTGGAGGGCAAACAAAATAATAGTAACAAATCCTAAAATAATAACTGATGAAATGGTAATTGAATTATATAAAAAAACAACATTAACCAATAAAATACTTGCACAATGTTTACAAACTCTTATATGGAAAAATAGAATAGAAATTAGTAAATATATTATTATTGATAGGGTTAATAAAGAAAATGTAGATGAATTTATTAGTGAATTTGAGAATTATACTAAAAAATCTGAAAAGTTCAATTATTATGAATTAGAAAAAGATAGTAAAACTATTTATGATATGTTAAAAAAAATAAAAGACTAATCGCAACAAGGAATTACAAGTTGGGTGATAAAAATTTAAAAAAAAGAAAATTATACGAAGTAGGAGAGAGGGCTAATTTTCAAAATTCTAAAAATATAAAAAAGTAAATTTTAAAAAATTTTTTATAAAAATATTATTAAATTAAATTTAATTAAATAAATAAAAAAATATAATTATAAAATTTAAAAATCTGAATTTATAAAAATTTAAAATTTTTGATTTCAAATTTGTTTGTATAATTTTATAAAAACCGAACATTTGTTATTTGAGAAATTTTTTATAAGTTTTAGATAAATTTTAAAATTTTTACATTATAATTATATGTTTTTTTAAATATGTCTATAATCTTATATAGATTATAGTTTTTTAGCGTCTTAAAATCGTTTTTAAGGCGTTTTTATATTTTATTAAACAAGTTTATTGTCTAAAATAAGAGCTTAATAGAGGCTGTAATGAAGATATAGCAAGAAGTATAGGTATTTTACGAGTTATATATTTGTCCTACTCCTTTTTGCACAAAACTTTGATAATACAAACCACTATATAGGTTAAATTTAATTGTTTGAGGAAATAAAAATTATACATGTTTTAAAAATATGTATAATTTTTTTAAATTTTTATACATATTTATTGAAAAAGTATAAAATTTTCTGTCTAGAAAGTTGCATAAGTAAAAAGAATTTTACGTTGACGTGTGCTATAGAATATGGTAAAATGACACTATATTTTATATAAATAATCCCTATTATATAAAAGCTTGTAGTAAATTTATAATGAAGTAGAGGATAGAATATGAAACCTATTATAATTCAAGGAGCCGAAAGTTCCGAAATCGATTATTTGATAGAGAAATTAGAAAATAAAGAAGAAATTTTAATTGGAGAATATTTATTCTTCAAAGGAAATTATGGAAAAATAGAAGTAGTTGTTTCTAAAACTAAGGTAGGAGAAATCAATTCTGCTTCTGCTACAACAATAGCTATTTTAAAGTTTTCTCCAAAATGTATAATAAATCAAGGAACATCTGGAGGCCACGGAAAGAATATTCATAAAGGTGATTTGATAATTTGTGAAAAATATATTCAAATTAACTCATTTCTTTCCAATTATTTAGAAGAAGGAAAAGGAAGTAAAATAGAAAATTGGAGTATACAAGAGTATAAATCTGAAGATAATACTAACCCAAATTATAATTATGCAAATAAAGATTTATTAGAATTGGCAAAAAATGTAATTCCTCATATTTCAAAAAAACCAGTTCATATTGGAGTAATAGGAAGTGGTGATATTTGGAATAGAGAAATTGATAGAATACTATATTTAAATGAAAAATATGAAACTTTATGTGAGGAAATGGAAACTGCTGGTGTTTATAAAGTTTCAAATTATTTTAATATTCCAGCAATTTCTATAAGAATAATATCAAATAATGAAATATTAAAAGAGGAATATGAACCTAGTATTGCTAGAAAATGTCAAGAAATTATATATGAATTTATAAAAAGGATTGATTTATAGGAATGAAAGCTATATGATAGAAAGATAAATGTAGGTACAGTTTAGGCTACAATATATGACATAATATAATTTTAAAATAATAAAAAATCGTTAGAGTAGGAGAGAAGGCTAATTTTCAAGATTTTTAAAATATGAAATCTAAATTAAGAATATAAATAATTAGATAAAAATATAACTAAATTAATAGTAAAATAAAAAATAGCCATTATACTGAAATATACTGAAAACTAATAAAATGAGCTATAAATAACTAAATAACAGGTACTACTAAAGACTTATAAGCAACTAGTATCAAGGGTTAGGTGGAATACCAAAATCAGGTATTCTTTATTTTACTCCTATTCCTATTTGCACAAAACTTTGATACGGGGCTATTTTTTGTAACACCCTTTGAGTCAAACACTGTTACAATTTTTGTATTTAATAATTAATAAGTATCAAAAACGTGAAAAGCACAGTTACATGCATATGATAGGAATGACAATTCACATATTTTATGCTAATATGAATATAATAATTAAGAACATCACTGTTTTTAATAAATGTGTTTGTCGCCGCCTCTTTGAGCGACTAACAAATGAGAGAGTGAATAAATTTTTAAGGGGCTTACCAGAAATGGTAAGCTCTTAATATTATAAGGAGTAATAAGAATGCAAATAAATGTAGGATGTTTTTATTTTATAAAAGATTCATTTTTTGATATTATAGATGATCCAGAGTTGATGAAAAATAAAGAAAATGGAAATAAGCGACCATGTTATTATTGCTTTAAAAGTAAAGAATATAATAATATAATTTGGTTTATTCCTGTAAGTACAAAAATAGATAAATATCAAAAAATTTATGATTATAAAATACAAAAACAAATTAAATTAGGAAAAAAGCCATCAATCGATACAATTGTTTTTGGAGATGTAGCAAATACATATAGTGCTTTCTTAATACAAAATATGTTTCCTGTAACGGAACAATATATAGAAAGCCAATATATAAAGAATAAAGTACCTATAAGATTATCAAATAAATTGCAAACAGAAATTGTAGATAAGGCAACATTTGTATGAACAAGTGAAGATATTTACAATCACTTGCTTTTTTGCTATACTTTAGTCAAATACATAGTAATTTTATTTAAGTAGTATCACTTGAATAGTTTGTTAATAAGAAAATATATGATATGATAAATGCAATATTACTATATTTGAAATTGGAGGAAAATTATGAGCAAAATAGTTATTTTTTCGGATTTACATTATGCACCGGAAAAACCAGTGAATAATGGCTCTAAAATAGAAAGAAAGTTAATGGAATATGCAGAACCATTATTAGATAAAATAACCAATGAAATAAATAATAATATTAAGCCTGATTTAGCGTTGAATTTAGGCGATTTGGTAGAAGACTTTAACGACCATGACAAAGATATAGTAAATTTAAACTATATTTGGGATAAATTTCAAAAGATAAATGTTCCTTTTTATTCTTGTATAGGAAATCATGATTTGCGTTCTATGTCATCAAGAAAAGAAGTAGAGCAAATAATGGGGTATAATCATTCAACTTTTTCTTTTGATATAGCAGGTATGCACATAGTTATTTTAGGAACTTTTGTAAATAGTGAAATGGGAACTGCAGAGGGTGGAATATTTAAGACACAATTTATATCAGATGAAGATTTAAAATGGCTAAAAAGCGATTTAGCAAATAATAATTTACCAAGTATAGTATGCGTTCATTTCGGAGTTGCAGAAGATGAAATGAAAGGTAATTGGTGGTTTGAAAGTTGCCCTGAAACAGCATTATTAGGAAATAGAAATGAACTAAAAGAAATTTTAACAAATGATAAAAATTTATTAGCAGTTTTTTCAGGACATCAACATTGGACAAAGAAAATTGTTGAAGATGGAATATCTTATTATATAGTGGGCTCTATGACAGAAAATATAAACAATGATGGCATACCTGATGGAGTATATTTCATTGTTGAATTTGACGGAGAAAAATTAGATGTTCTTGAAAAACATATAAGACTATAACAAATTGATATGTAATTTTGTTCAAGCATATAGCCAATATGAATCGAGATTTACAAGAGATAGAGAGGGCTAATTTTCAAATTGGATAAAACGGTGGAGTAGGGGGGAATAGAAGGTTTTTGAAATTTTAGAAATAAAGAATTTTAAATTAAAAAATTTCTGTAGAAAATTTATTAAATTTATAAAAATAAAAATAAAAATTATAAAATAAAATTTAATTTTAGATTTTAAATTTAAAATTATAAATTTTGAAATTTTAAATTATGCAATTTTAAATTTTAAACTTACTATTCTAAAAAACGAACATTTGTTATTTGCAAAAAATTTAAAATAATATTTTCAAAATAATAAATATTTTTACAAATTCAGACCTCTCAAAATCGTTTTTAAGGCCTTTTTATATTAAACTAATAAAGTTATTGTCTAATAAATTTAATTGCTTATTTTAGTTTGTATAATTTTCATTATAATATTACTTATATAAAAAATTATTATACAATTATAAAAATTTTACTATTATAATATGATAAATATTAAGATCTAATAAAATTTATGTAATTGCTGGCATAACTTGAGTTTAGCTCAAAATGCGCTGAAAAAACGACGCACGAGAATAAATCGTTGTCAAAATCTTTGATTTTGCGTCAACGATTATATGGCGAGAAATTCTCCAAAGAAACAGCTTACGAGGTTCGTTTTTAAGCCGTTTTTAAAAATTAGTCATATAGTTTGTTGTCTTAAAAATAAGGCTATTTTGAAGTGAAGTCCTAAAATCGTTTTTCAGACGTTTTTTTATTTGAACAATATAAGTTGTTGTTTAAAAATATAAAATCAAATATAAATAGTTATAAATGATTAAATTTTAAAATAATGTTGCAAAGATATTGATAAAAAAGTAAGAAATAAATAAGGAATAACATATAAAAAGTAAGAGATAAATTAGCTTAGTATAATTGGTTAAAATATAAGGAATAAGCTAGTTTTAAAAAGATAGTATATATTTGTCCTACTTCTTTTTGCACAAAACTTTCATAATACAAACCAAGAAACTATACATATCAGCTGTTGTGAAATTTTTAATAGAGTCAAAAATAAAGAAGAGATCAATTGATCTCTTCTTTATTTTTTTGTTTTTTTAATCGCCATCGTCTATTTTGAATTGCATTAACAGAATGACCAATGATTACAGATAATTCAGTATCTGTAATTTTATGTTCTAGAACCATCCTGTCTTGTTCAGAAGTCCATTGGTTATACCCATAGATTGCCGTTTTACTATAATATCTTTGTCTTTGGACATTCCGTGTTCTTTTGAATTTTTCCATGTCAGAGTAGGCTTTCTTTCTGTTTGGCATAAAATCTCTCCTTGCTATAATTAATAAGCTAAAAATACTTGTATATCAAGTTATATATATATAGTAACATAATTCTATATTTATGTCAAATTGTAACAAAAAAAATACAACCATTCTTTAAGTTATATGTCTAAAACAAGAACTCTTAATAGAGGCTGTAAGCAAGATATAGCATGAAGTACAGATATTATAGATATATGCTTGAAGTCCTACTTCTTTTATCATAAAAGTTTCATAATACAAACTTTTTTATAATTTTTCACAAAAATTTGACACTTTAATAATTATATAAATTTTACTTTTTAATAGAATTATTTTTCAATTTATGATATTATACAGCTATCAAACAACTAATTATAGGATGTAGTTAAGTTAGAACATACTAAATTAATTTCAAACAATATAAAATAGTACGCTTGAAATAATAAAGAATGAAAATAATGGAAGTTATATAATTCATACTGATATGGTTATGTTGAATATAAATATTTATACTTAAAGAAAAAACTATAATAATTTATATAATTAAATAACAGATACATTATTTATATATTTTTTGAACTTTTATGGTATTCTTTATAAAAATGGAAAACAAACAATAGATAATAACACTTTAACTGCATTAACTATTGTTAATAGCAGAATCAAATCCAAAAGAAATCATTATAGATTTAGTAATGAATTTTTTAAATGATTAAGTAAAAATAATGATTTTGTTATTTATTTTAATAGAATATATTATAATTCAATATATTAAATAAGAGTAGAGGTTAAAAAAATGCAAGAAAAATCTATTGAAAGAGCTAGAAAGCATCATAAATGTCCATATTGTAATAGTGAGGTTATTACAGTTCATTTAGGAGAATTATGGGGTAAAAGAGCTACAGAATTTAATAAAATAAAAGAACAAGAAAATTTAAAAATAACAACTTTAGGTGTAATATTTGGCGATGACAGAGATCCTATATATATTTGTGATAATTGCAAAAAAGAATTTGATGAAAATATGAAGTTAATCGATTATATCAATGACTGTCTTATAATACAAACTGGATGTATATTAAAAAAAGATTGTAAAAATTATACAGTCATAAAAAATAAATATAAGGGTTATAAATTTAAAAGTGCAACAATATGTAAAAAATGTAAATACTATAATTTATAAAATTATTAAGAATACAAAGTGGAGGAGAGAGGAGGCTTGTTTTCAAAGATTTTGAAAATATAAAAAAATAATAAATTAAAAATTTCCAAAATTCTAATATTAAAGTTTCAAAAATTTTAGTATTAGAATTTTTTTTACAAAAATAAAAAATATAAATATAAAAATAAAAATCTGAATTTATACAAATTTAAAATATTTGATTTCAAATTTGTTTGTATAATTTTATAAAAACCGAACATTTATTGTGATTAAAATTTTTGTAAATTTAAATGTAATTTTTATAAATATTTAATAAAATTTTAAATTAAATTTCTAATTATAATATTATAAAATAATTTCATTTTATAAAGCTTCAAAATCGATTTTAAGACATTTTTATATTTAACTAATAAAAGTTAATCGTCTAAAACTTATTTTAAATATTTAAGATCTACTATTTATATAATGTAAAATTGTTAAAATATTGTAAAATCAATGATTTTTAAAAAGTGCTGAAAAATGGTTAAAAAAAACGACGCACGAGAATCGATTTTAAGACGTTTTTATTTTTTAGACATATAATTTGTTGTCTATAAATTTAAGCAAAATGTTGAAAAATAAGGATTTTAGGAATTTTGATAAAAATATTATAAGATAACTTAAAATTTTATATAACTAATTAATAAATTATAAAATTATAATAAGTAATTTAAGTAAGTAAAAATATTGACGCAATAGAATCAATTTTAAGAGATTTTTATAAAAAAGACATATAGTTTGTTGAGTAAGAAAACTCATAAAAGCTATAAAAATAGCGAGATAGGACCTTATATCCAAAAAGTCCTATCTCTTTTTGCACAAAACTTTGATTTTGCGCAAAGTTATATATTTCTTTTATACTACTTTTAATCTATCTTCTTATGCTCTCTCCTGTTTCTTTTGATAAATTTAAAGTAGTTTCCAATTATTATTAAATTAGATTTTTAGTCTCGTTAATTATTTATATTCTCATTTTTAATTTTTATTTTATAATTTTTTTGTATGAAATGATTTTAAATTTTAATTTTTTCAAAAATTCATTTTTTTTGTACAGGCCTTTATACCCTATTTGGTTACATTTTGCTTAAATTCTTTTAACTTTTCATATAAAATCTTTATATTTTTCATTTCTAATGTATTTTTACTATAATTTTCTTCTTCTCTTCTTTTGCAAAAGCCTTCAAATTCTGATATAGCAAGGTCAATATTTTGCGCATTTACTTTGTCCTCGTAAACTTTTAAAGCTGTATTTATATAGCCACATATTGCACATGCTGTCATTGCTCTAAAATATGAAATATCATTTAAAGTAGAAACTTTATATAATTCCATTGCAAAATTATCATCTATTTTTTTAGGATTAGTTAAAATCATTTTTTCACAAACATAAACATCATTATCACTTACAGTCTTATAAAACTTGCTATCTGTTGGAATTTTAACTTCACATAATGTATCTCCTCTAATAAGCCATCTAAAAGCATAATTATATGTTGATACACAAAATCCTCCCATTTTTATACTTTCTGTTGCATTTAAATTAATTTCTTTATCGGCAACAACAACTTCATCTATTGGAAATTTCTTTCCATCTTTATATTCCTTTGTTGTTTGTATTATTCTGTAATATTTTTTATTTTTGTCTGCTTCACATTCAAAAAGTTTTCCTAACATCTTATTATTTTTAAACTCCTATTTATAAAATTTTATTATTTTTATAACATTCATAAATATATTCTGGTGTTTCATAATACATACTGCTTTCGTAATTATCAATTTTTTCTATTATCCAAGAAGTTAAAACTTCATATAGAGTATCTATAAAATTATTTTTATTATAATCACACAACATCAAAATAAGTCTTTGATATACTTTCCCTATCTTCCAAAAAGTAGGTTTATCATTATGAATTTTTAAGTAATAATTGCCATTTTGTATATTTGATTCTGCTATTATTTCATCAGTAATTTTATCTATATTTTCGCAATGATAAACTTCTGCTAAATTATATATTTTATT
>CANRKJ010000042.1 GCA_947631185.1 uncultured Clostridia bacterium
AAATTTTCAGGATACATAATAAAAAAAAATAAATGATTATTTTTGGAATATTGTAGGGGCGCTCATTGGGCGCCCGCCAAAAAAATATTCAAAAAAATGTTGCAAAAATACATTAATGAAATTATACTATGTTTGGGGGCAGAAAGGTTGTAAATATGAAAAATGATCTCCCAACAAGAAAAAAAATAAGATTAAATTATTTTGATTATACAAAAGAAGGAATGTATTTTATTACTGTATGTATAAAAAATAAAAAACAAATCCTAGGCAAAATAAATAATTTTCAAATAACATTAACAAAAAAAGGAATAATTGTACAAGAATATATTAAAAATATAGAAAAAATATATAGCAAAATATTAATAGATGAATATGCTATTATGCCTAATCATATACATATACTATTTTCAATAAAACCTCAAAATACAATTTCTATTTCGAGAATAATTAATAACTATAAAGGTGCTGTAACAAAACAAATCGGATATTCTATATGGCAAAAATCATATTATGAACATATTGTAAGAAATGATTATGAATATTATAAAATAAAAGAATATATTCAAAACAATGTTGTTAATTGGAAAAAAGATAAATATTTTTAAGAATTTTTTTGCGGGCGCCCAATGAGCGCCCCTACAAATTTCAGAATACATATTATAATAGAAAATAAAAAATATAAAATTTAAGAGAAAATAAAAAAATATCGACCGTTTTACGGGCGATATTTTTTTATTTATTTATTTTTTTTAGTTATTGTACTAAGTTTTAGAAGTAAACTAATTATTAAGCATGCTCCTATGGCTATATATAATTTTATTAATGAATTACTTCCTGACTGTGGTAATCTAAATTCAGCTATTGCTCTTACTTCATATAAACCAAATCTCTTATCAAGATATGTATCTGGATTTGTTTTATCACCTAAAATAATTTCGGTATCATTTAATGTTGCTAAATGAGCTTTAGGGTTTATACAATCACTTCCAACACTAAATAAAGAATCTATATATCTATCATCATCTTTAACAACGCTATAGTCCTTAAAACTAATATATTGTGGAGATACTACATGTTGATTTTGAAGAGTATATTTTCCATATGGTAATCCATTATCTTTCATATACGCTTTATAAGGCTCATCATATTCAAGTATAGCTTTTAATATGAGATTTCCTTCTGAATCTATATTTGGCTCTTCAGATTCATCATATACAGCTCTAAATGTTCCTATTTTTGTTCCATCTTTACACAAATCTGCTGTATATTCAATATCTTGACCCTTTAATACTTCTGATGTTTGACTATCAAATACTACTTCTAATGCAACTTCACCAGAAACAATATTTACTGAATATTTACTTACTATAACAGGCTTTTCTACTTGTTGTTCACCAGCTGTAGGCTTATAAGCTCTATCCCAAGCATAATGTGTATCTATAACTAAATCATCATATGTTGTAGAATGAACATCAATTGTATTTGGAATATAAGAAACTGTTAAAGTTAATTTACGTTCTACTTTATCATTTATAACAGCCCCATCACCTTTTCCTTCATCAACTATTTCTATAGTATATTTTAAATTACCTAAAATATCAGCTTTATGTTCATTATTTCCTGCTAAATTAGTTCCTGCAGTATTTGGTAAATATGAATATGGAATAGTAAGTGTTCCAGTACTTAAAAGTTCTTTCATTTTAGAACCTTGTTCTAGTGAGTTATATTTTTCATATCTATCAATATAATCTAAGTAATATAAAATTGTTTCATTTTCAGGTTCTTTCTTTACTTGATTAAACAATTTTTGTTTAATATCGTTATAATCTATACCTTCACCCATATAAATTGTTTTTGAATCTTCTTTTTCAGTAGTAGGGAATGCAACATTGGCTGTAACACGAGGGAATCCTTTTGATGGATAATCATTTGTACCCTCTATTCTAATATTATCTTCTATTCCTGAAGAAGGATTTGTATCTAATTCACTATATACATAGTTCATATTTTCTTCATTACCATTTGTTAAAACTGCATTACCACCGATAAAATCTTCTTTTGCTCTAACTGTAATTCTTGCATTCCATACTGATAATTTCTTTACATTTGGAACACAACCAGGTATTGTTTGATCAACCCATTTTAAATAATACATATTATTTCCTTCATCGAATAACAATTGAGCACGAGGTGCATCAATACCTACATCATTAGATAATCTTAAATTTACAAAATATCTTCCAGAACCTTCATTAACATCTTTAGTAAGAGTAACTGTTGAACCAGATGGATTTTGAAGTGTTTCACCTGTTTTTAAATTATACTTAGCATAAATACTTTTTCCATCTTTATTATATATAGTTACAATACCATCTGCATCTAAACTATATTCTCTACCTGCACTAGATACTAAATTAAAACGAGGATCAATATAATCTTTAACACTATAATCTGTTAAATTATCAGCTATTTCTTCAAGTATGTTGCTTGTAAAGATTTCTGTTAATATATCGATATTTGTTAAATCTTCACTAGAATCAATATCTATATTATCTAATTCAGCTGTACTAAAGAAATATTTTTTATTTTCTTCAGGAGTTGAACCTTTTGTTCCTATAAATTGTAAAATAAAATCTTTTGCTGTTTTATAGTCTGAATCATCTAATTCACTATATTCAATACTTCCACCAGTTAGCATAACACCTATTATAGTATATCCATCATCTTTTAAAGCATTAGTCATATCAAGAATAGTTGCTTGCTGTTCAGTAGTACTTGTATCTTTACCATCTGTAAATACAATTAAATATTTTTCATAATCACCATCTTTTAATCTAGGATCCAAGATATCATTATATGTTTTAAATCCTACATATGTTGTTGTTCCTCCAGTAACACCATAATTATATTGTTCTAATGGTTCATTTTCTGAAGAAACAGGAGTACTTAAAGTACCTTTTCTTGTTCCTCCATCTCCATAAGTTAATGACATAAAGCTTTGTATTTTAGAAGGTTCATTAGTCCAATCAAGAAGAACAAATTTATCAAAGTCTTCTGCATAATTTGTATCTTTATCTTCCAAATCTAAATTATATCTAACTGCTGAAACAAGACTACTAGGAGAAGATTCTGCTAGTTTTGATGCAAAACTTCCAATTGCATGTTGTAGAGCTTCTACTTTTATATCAGCTGAATCGTCTTTCGTATATACGTAAGACGCTCCTGCGGTTGATTGATGAGTTCCTCTTGTATAGAAACAACATAAAAATCCATTTTCATCAATATAAAATTTTGTTGGACTATTTTTTGTAGGTTTATATGTATAACTTGTACTAATATGTTCTTCTTCCGGATTTGTTGTAGGAACAGTAAATTCATCTGTATAAACTACATTTTCATCTTTAATAGAAGTTAGACCCCATAAAACTTTTGCACTTTCAATGATTTTATTGAAATAATGTCCTGTCCATTCTGAATCGTGATTTACGTAGTACCATCCTTCCATACCTTTTAAGTTACCTTTACCTTGTTCAACGAAAAATCCTCTAGTCATAGCAGTTTTTATTTGATTATTTCCATATGTATTATAAGCAATATATTCATCTTTAGGTGTTATTTTTTCTTCATTTGATATATCTGAAACTTCATCACTTGTAAGAGCAGTATCATAAACACGTACATTATCTATATGTAGTAATGCACCACCATAATTATTATCAAAACCATTAATGATAATATAATCATCAGTTAAACTAATAGGTTTATCGTATGCTTCATCAGATTTAACACCATTATCATAAGTATTAAGAATACCATCTTTAACTACTATTGTAATAGTATGAGTTTCATTCTCATTTTTAAATACGTTATTTACATTTGTTAGCATTTCATAACCTGCTTGAAATCCATTTTGATAACCTCTTAATCTATTTCTACTATTACCAGTAGTACTTACAGAACCTCCTGCTGTACCATCTCTAAGAACTCTATAATAATCACTTGATTGAATATTGTCTAGAGGACCTATATAAATTAAATCTGTATAATTTTGATCATCTGTATTAGCTTTTACATCTTCTTGTGAATCAGAAGAAGAATTCTCTTTGGTAACAGTAAATGATATTGTGAAATTCTCTTTTGATGTAGGTTTAACATCTAACAAAACTCCTAAACCATCAGTTAAATCTTTTACTTTTAAACCAGCAGTTGACATCGCAATACGTTTATCAGAAGACCAATTTTCAGGTTTAGTTCCTTTTGAAAAAGAAGTTGTTGTAGAATCGTTAAATTGCGAAATATCAATTTGATTAACTACTTCTGCATCATTACCTGTGACACTATTTTTAAGCCAATCTCTTTCAGAATTAGTTTCATATGTTCCTCTATTAAATTCATAATATCCTATAAGTTTATCTTGATTTCCTAAAGTTCCATCCCAATATCCTAAAGGTGAATATTCATTTACTGATGGATCTTTATCAAATACATAGTAATTATAAGAACTATCACTCAATGGATTATTATCTGTATAATTAGTATTTAAAATTTCATTTACTTCTTCATTTGTAAGGAAGATATTATCCCAATCGTCATCTGAAGGTTGCTCAGTAAAGTTTGCTTTAGATAACGCTTTATCCATAAGTTGTTGTTTTAACTCATCTGATATATCTAATTCTTTTATATTTATTGGATCTAATTTATCTGATGTGAATACCATACTACCAGAAGCATCTAAAACAAGTCCTATACTTGCAGCTTTAGCACCAGAAAACCATGATTCTAAATCAATATTAAATGTTCTATCATCATCTGCAACTTTTTTAATTGATTTATCTGTATGTAAACCAGATAAAGTACTATATATTTTTGTTAACTCAACATGGTCAACTATATCTGCAGGTAAATTGCTTTCTTCTGTTATTGGTTCACCTGTAGAAGGATCTCTAACAATTTCTCCGATTTGATGATCACCCACTACATCTTTATAAAGATAAACCCAAGAAGTATCTTGCTCTTTATTAGTTTGTGCATCACTATTTCCAAATACAGCATCATCAACACCACTACCAGCAACTTTCATATTCTCATTAACATAATAAGCATTTAATTTTACTAAATGAACATAATCAAGGTAAGATATGACAACATTTTGACCATCATCTGAAATCTTAGTTGAATTATGTCCAGCAGATATTGTAAAAGATGTAAATCTTTCTAAATATGTGCCATCAACTTGTAGCGGATTTGATTTCAAGGTAATAGTACCATCAGTTGGATTAACACTTTCTATATATTCTGAATAAGGTGATGCTTTAGGATTACTAATATTAATCTTTTGGTCGCCATCAATAATATAAAATTTAAATTCGTCACCAGATTTTTCTATATAACCTTCTATAGTAACATGGTTTTGACTATTTTCAATTTCTTCAGTTTCTTCTGAATCATCAGTTCTTACAAGTTTTGCAGAATGCAAATGATCTACTATAAAATGTAAAGTATTACTATTTTCACTTTCTCCATAATCTAGAGCATATAGTGGTAACGAATTAAACATTATGATAATAATCAATAAAACTAAAACAGTTTTTTTCAAAATATTCATAACTATGACCCTTTCATAAATTATTTTAATTATTCTAATTAAAATTTAGCATATTATTTATAAAATAAAAATAAAATTTATATTACAATTTTAAGCTTTATAAGAAATTTTTAGGCAAACTAACGTTTCAAGGAATATAAAATTTTAATTGCTTTTACATTACAATTTATACACAAATTTTATTAAAAAATCATTCATTTTATTGTTTCCCTAGAAATATATTAGAACAACAGGCGTGAAAATTTCATAGAAATTTTCTGTGCAAACATTAGTATATAAAATAAAAAGCATATTTAAAACTAAATCGTTTTAAATATGCTTTTTTTATTTTTCTTCCTTTTTTTTCTTTACATAAACAATAATATTTAGAATAATTGATATAACTAATACAATAAATGTTATTATTATTGTATCTCCTGTATTTAGAGAATGTGTATTTTTACTAGGTTTTGATTCAGGAGATTGAGGTATATCTTTTTCTGTTCTATTATACTTTAACTCTATAGAAACATCATGTACCAAAGATCCTGTTGAACTAGTGTATGGTAATTCTAAAATACAAGGAATAGGAGTATATATTATATTGTCTAATGTTTTTTCTTGACCACATATTAAATAAATTCCATTATCAAATGTTATATTATCCTTACCACTAGAATCAGTTGTTAATTTGTAATCATAACTAATATTATTTGATTTTATGTAATCTGATAATTTAGCAGCATCTGAAATTATTTCTTCATCACTGGTTTCTTCAAAATCAACCTCAAAATCTGAAAAAATTTCTTTCCATGTAGTTTTATATGTTTCATTATCAAAAGACGCTAACTTATAAATAAATACATCCACATTATTCATAGGAAGTGTATTATTTTCAGTTATATAACTCACTTCTATAGTTGATTGAAGTTGAGAATCTACAGCATATGATGGAAATATTAAATTTATCAATAATATTAAAGTAATAAAAATTATTAAATTGCATTTATTTATTAATCTTTTCATTTTCAACTTCTTCTTTCCTTTTTCTTAATTTTAAAATTCTTTTAATAAACGGATAAATAAATCCAAATATAAAGAATATTAATGCAATTATTAGCATAATAACTTCATATAATGTAAGCACATTTCCTTTTATAATATCATTGATGATATTATAATTCGTATCTTTAGTTTCATAGATTGTTTCTACTCTATGACCTCTAACTAAAAGTCTGTGACTATTAATACCTAAAGGCGTACAAGTAACTAGTGTACAATAATCTTTTCCGTCTTCAATTCCAATATTTTGAATTTGTGAAGGTAAAACAACTTCAATCTTATCAACCTCATATGTTAAAACTTCATTTAAAACTTCAATATTGAAATTATCCCCTAATTGTAATTCTGGTAAATTTGTAAATAATGATGCAGAAGCCAGTCCTCTATGTCCAGAAAGAACCGAATGTGTTCCTTCTCCTCCAATTGGTAAAGATGTTCCAGGTATATGACCAATTGCGACCTGTAAAACATCATCATCAGTAGTGTGATAAATTGGAAGTCTAACATTTATTTTAGGAATGGAGATAACACCCATTACACCACTACCATTAACATCTAAAAGAGACATATACTCTTCTCTTTTGCTATCAGTTAAAAATAATCTTGAGTTATCATTAATTAAATTTTCATTATATTTTCTTGCTTCTTCTATAAGTTTTTCATATGTTTCTTCATCAATTTCATTAACTAAGTCTTGATATGATTCTATTACATGTGAAGAATGATATTTATTATAAATTTCAGCAAAAGCTGGGTAACAAAGTAAACATATAGCAATAATAATAAAAATTTTTGATATTATTTCTCGAATAGAAAATTTTTTCATATTTATTAATTATATAATCAGTTAAGCATTTTTTTACTTAACTGATTATATGAATTTTACTCCTTTTTCTTATTTTTCTTAGAAAGAATTATTCCACTAATACCTAAAACTATAGCTACACCAAAAATTACAATTAAAGTTATACTACCAGTACTAGGTAATTTAGCACCACGAATATCTACTATTGAATTATTCATATTATTTTTTGTAGTAAAAATAACAGATTCTGCACCATCAGTCTCATTATACTCAGCAACAATTTCAATTGTTATAGGCTCACATGTATCATATCCTGCTGGAGTATCCACCTCTTTTAATATATAAGTTCCTTGGTCTAAACCTATAATATTAAATTGACCAGTTACTGGTTGAGATTTCATCATATCTACTGCTGGTTCTCCATCTTTTACAGGATAATAAGCAGATAATGAAGAATCCCATTGTAATTTAATTTCTGTTTCCCCATCATTTTTATATAGCTTAAATCCAGCATTTTCTAAAATTCTATTGTCATCATCTGTTTCATAAGAATGTCTTTCATATTTTGTATTTTTAACTCCATATGTAAATATGAAATTTTTATCTTCTAAAGTAACACCCATATCATCTGTTTTTTCAGCATTTGGGTTATTAGAATAATGAAGTTTTACTGTATTAACATTTGGATTATCTACAGTATCAAGATCAGATATTTTAGCTTGTGTATTCAAATGAGCTTGATAATCTACTACAACCTTAAGACCTTTTGAAATATCAGCTTGAGGGTTTTGAGCTTTTAAACTTGCAATTAAATTGGTAACTGTAATGTTTAAAGAATGTTCACCATGAGTTTCAGTATAATCTTTATTTAAAGTCAACTCAAAATCATCTATAGTAGAATTATCAGTTGTTTTAGCACCTTTTACAGTAATATCTACAATTTTATCATATGTAATTCCAGTCTCCATAATATCATCAAATACAAGTTTATATTCTTCATATTGACCATATTCAGAATTTTCCTTAAGAGTAGCTGTTAAATAAAAATCAAAAACTTCATTTATATTAAAATCACCAAAATTTTTATCTGAATCTTCTAATAAAGATTTATCTACAGAAGGTTTTTCAGATTTTGGCTCAATCGTAATATCATCAGCAATTTTTAACATATATCTTGTATATGCTGAATATTTATCATCCAAAGAATCATCTTTGTCTTTTATAAAATAATATCCTGTTTTTGGAACAGTAATTGTATAAGATCCAGATCCCTCAGTTGACACGAATTTGTTATCTGTATTTAAATACTTTGCTATAATTTCAGCAAATTTTACTAATTTGTCACTATCTTTTGCATAAAATTGTTCAAGAATAACTGCAACTTCTCTTGGAGAAGAAACATCTGCAGTAAAATCCTCGCTTAATATAGGATCTGCCTTTAAATCTGCTAAAAAGCCATTTGGATCAGTGATTCCATTACCCCATTCAATATTAGATAATACTTTAGCACTATCAGTAGGGTCAACAGATAAATCACCTGTAAAAACTTGAAAAGCCTGATATTCGTGACCAGTTTCTTGGTTTTCAATAGTAATTGTACATTCAGTATCAGCATAAATATTTGAAATTCCAAAAGTAGCAAAAATAAAAATCATAAATATAATAATTGCTATTACTTTTTTAAATTTTATTTTCATATAAATACTCGACCTCTTTCCCTAGAATTTTACTAATTATATTATACTTTATATATTTGTAAATGTATATAACAAGCATATTACAATTATTTAACAATATCTTTTATTTATTGATAAATATATATTCCGGGCGCCCAATGAGAGGCTGTTGAAAAAGTCGATTATTTTAAATTTTACAAAAAGTACAAATTTTTTATCTCCACTTTTGCTTTAAATTTAATATAAAATTATAAATTTATCTCCACTTTATATGGCATTTTTGAATAAAATAGGGATTCAATTTTGGTAAACATAATTTTTACAAAAAAATTGCACTTTTTCAACAGCCTCCCCAATGAGCGCCCCTACATTTTCAATTTTATATAATATTTTGTTTGGGTGCCCAAAATAAATTTTTTGGATTTAAAACAATTGTACGGACGTTCATCGGACGCCCGCAATAAATTCTCTAGATTGTAGGGGCGTTCATCGGACGCCCGCAATAAATTTTTTGGATTTAAAACAATCGTACGGACGTTCATTGGGCGCCCGCAAAAAATTTTTTGGATTTAAAACAATCGTACGGACGTTCATTGGGCGCCCGCAAAAAAAATTAAATAAACAAAATAATCTAGGATTTGTTTGTATAAAATAATAAAGCGAACTTAACGTTCGCTTTATTATAAAAATTATTTTTTAAAATCAACTTTTACATTTTTTCTAGCTTCATCATTTTCAATTTTAAATAAATCTTCTTCTTTAAAATTGAACATTCCTGCTATTATATTTGTAGGAATTGTTTGAATTTTTGTATTATACATTGTAACAGTATCATTATAAAATTGTCTAGAATATGTTATTTTATTTTCTGTATTTTTTAATTCTTCTTGTAATTCTAAAAATGATGAATCTGCTTTTAATTCAGGATAATTTTCTGAAACAGCCATTATTGTTTTTAAGCAATCAGATAATTGATTATCTAATTCAGCTTTTTCACCAATTGTTCCTGCTTTTGCCCAAGAAGTTCTTAATTCAGTAACTTGTGTTAAAACATCACTTTCGTAACCCATATATCCTTTAACTGTTTCAACAAGATTTGGAATTAAATCAAATCTTCTTTGTAATTGAACATCTATTTGACTCCAAGCATTTTTTACTTTATTTTTTAATGCCACTAAGTTATTGTATATTCCAATAATAGTTGCTATTATCAAAACAATTATAACTACAATTAAAATAATAATAAACATTTGTTATAACCTCCACAATTAATATAAATAAATTATATCATATTTGCAAATAATTACAATACATTTGTTCAAAATTTATATATTTCTTTTTTACGGGCGCCCGATGAGCGCCCCTACATTTATTTTTATAATTTTTATTTTTGCGGGCGTCCAATGAATGCCCCTACAATTTTTTATTATTTTATTTTTGCGGGCGCCCGATGAACGCCCCTACAATTTTTTTATAATTTTTATTTTTGCGGGCACCTAATGAGAGGCTGTTGAAAAAGTCGATTATTTTAAATTTTACAAAAAGTACAATTTTTTTATCCCCACTTTTGCTTTAGATTTAATATAAAATTATAAATTTATCTCCACTTTATATGACATTTTTGAATAAAATAGGGATTCAGTTTTGGTAAACATAATTTTTACAAAAAATTTGCACTTTTTCAACAGCCTCCCTAATGAACGCCCCTACATTTATTTTTATAATTTTTATTTTTGCGGGCGTCCGATGAACGCCCCTACAATTTTTTTATAATTTTTATTTTTGCGGGCGTCCAATGAGCGCTCCTACATTGTATATAAAAAGAGAAACCATAAAAATATTATGGTTTCTCTTTTTGGATTTTATTTAAAA
>CANRKJ010000043.1 GCA_947631185.1 uncultured Clostridia bacterium
TTTTTATTTTTTATGAAAGAAAATAAAATATGAAGAAAACCCTAGAAAAATTTCTAGGGTTTGTCAACATTCTGAAAGTCTCTAATACTATTGTATTAGAGACTTTATGTATTATTGTTTTTTAAATAATTCATTATCAAAAATTTTGCTATAAGATTTAACCTCTTCATCAGCTATTTTCTTTAAATATTTTCCATATAATGTTTTTCCGTATTTTTTTGCATTTTTTAAAACATCCTCTTTACTTATCCAATCATTCTTATATGAAATCTCTTCTAAACAAGCAATTTGTGTTCCTTGTCTTAATTCTATAGCTTTAACATAATCAGATGCATCTGAAAGTCTATCTGCAGAACCTGTATCAAACCATGCATATCCACTTCCAAGAGGAATAACTTGTAATTGACCTTTTTCCATATAAACTTTATTTACATCTGTTATTTCTAATTCACCTCTAGCTGATGGCTTTATAGATTTAGCAATTTTTACTACTTGATTATCATAAAAATAAATTCCCGGTACTGCTAAATCTGATTTTGGTTCTTTAGGTTTTTCTTCTATTGAAATAGCTTTTCCCTTATCGTCTATTTCTACAACACCATATGATGTTGGATCAGCTACTTTGTATCCAAAAATTATTCCACCTTTTTTTAGGTTACTTGATGCTTTTAATATTCTTTCTATTCTAGAACCATAAATCATATTATCTCCTAGAATTAATGCAACATTATCATCACCTATAAATTCTTCTCCTAATATAAAAGCATCAGCTAAACCTACAGGTTTTTCTTGCACTTTATATTGAAGATTCATACCATATTGTGATCCATCTCCAAGTAGACTCTCAAAAGCTGGCAAATGTACTGGAGTTGAAATTATTAAAACATCTCTAATTCCAGCCATCATAAGTGTAGATAATGGATAATAAATCATTGGTTTATCATACACTGGTAACATTTGCTTTGAAACAGCTAATGTAATAGGATATAGTCTTGTTGCACTACCTCCTGCTAAAATTATTCCTTTCATTATTTTAATTCCTCCTTTAAATATTCTTTTAATGCATCTTCGAATTTCTCTGGATATATTCCAATTCCATGCAATTTTTCTTTTGATAATTTACTATTTTTAGGTCTATCACTAGACTGTGGAAACATTTTTTTATATTCATCAGATGTAATATGTTTTACTCTAGTTTTTTTCCCTGCAAACTCATATATTTTCTCTGCAAAATCAGCCCATGTAGTAAATCCTTCGTTTGTTGAATGATATATACCATATTCAGGCTCTTTTTCCATAATTTGTTCTATAATTTTACACAAAGTAGTAGTAGAAGTTGGACTACCGTGTTGATCACAAACTACTGTAACTTCATCTCTTCCTTCAGAAAGTTTTAACATTGTTTTTACAAAATTTTTCCCACCTAAACCATATAACCATGCTGTTCTCAATATATAATATTTATGTGCCTTAGCAGCATTTTGCTCACCTAATAATTTTGTTTTACCATATGCTGTAACAGGTGCTGTTGACATATCTTCTGTATAAACTTTTTGAACATCTAAATCACCTGGAAAAACATAATCCGTACTAATATGTATTAAAGTAGCATCAACAGAATTTGCAACTTTTGCTATATTTTCTAATGCTAAACCATTTACCTTATTTGCTAAATCAAAGTTAGTTTCACATCCATCAACATTTGTAAATGCGGCACAATTTATTATAAAATATGGTTTTACTTCTTCTGCTTTTTTCATAACTGCATTTTCATCACATATATCTAGTGTTTGTATAGTGGTATCAGAAACATCATAAATTTTATTCAAGCGTTCTTTTAGTTCACCACCAAGCATTCCATCAGATCCAATTAATAAAACTTTTTTCATATTCTCCTCCTTAATACGCGTTTATTATAACACATAATTTTATTTTTTCAATTTTTTTCACACAAAAAACACAAAAAAATCAGCTTTTTACAGATAATCAACAATTTTTAAGCTATAATATTGAATATTTTTGTAATTTTTTTCATTATAAAAACTTCTCATATTGCTAATAATATTATTGATTCTATTTAATCCAATATTATTGCTTTTTAAATTACTATATAAATTCTCCAATTCTTGTATCAATACATCTAGCTTATCGTTATTTTCATCAATAGCATTAATATAAATTTCCATAGATTTACTTCTAAAATTTTTTATTTCATCATATTTAAGATTTTGAAAATTTATATACAATTTTCCATATTCTTTTTTTAAATTATTTAAATCATTTTTTTGCACATACATATCGATATTTTTTCTTATATTCATTATTTCATCAATTTTATTTCTTTCTATTTTGTAATAATCTAAATCTGCTTCAATTACAGGAATGCTATTTATAAAAATAGTATTTTCTTCACTTATATCATTCCATAAAATATCTTCATTATCACCAATATACTCACCTTGCTCACAATTTTTCAGAAAAATTTCTACACCATCTTTAACATATTCTATTTCACTATCTATTTTATTATCTATACTCAAACTCTCTACTCTAGAACATCCACATATAAGCAACAATATTAAAAACATTTCTAAAAAAAATATAACTATTTTTTTATAATTCATATAACACCTCAAAATGTATTTTTTTACTTTTTTTCTAATAATATATATTTTATTTTTTCTAAAAAAACATAAAATATTCTTAAGATATTATTAATTTATAAAATACATATTTTATAGAAAGGAGTAATATGTTTTCAACTGTAAATTTATTTTCTGAAAAAAAAGGTGAAATCAATAGATTTATTTCTCTTTATTTTGATAAAAATTTTAATTTAGAAAATGATCTTTATTGGCAAAAAGAATATTCTAATCCTATTGATATGATTGAAATTATAAGTACATTTGTGGATAATTCTGACAAATTTGAAATAGCTTTCTGGATTTGTCTAGATAAAAATGTTTTTATAAATATAAACAGTTATACTGTAAACGAAATCATTAAATATTTATTAGAAAGATATCCAAATTAAAATTAAAATCCAATAAATGGACGATAAAACAAAATATCGTCCATTTAAAAATAATTTCTATAAATTTGAATTAAATAAATTTTTTAGTGTATATACTACGTCATCTGAATCTGCAGTTAAACTAGCTGCTTCATTTATTGATGATATTTTACTTAATACATCTTTCTCTGCTTCATCTCCATAACCTATTGTATATACTGGTACATCTAAATTTTCTAATATATTTGTTGCTGTTGATAATGAATTTCCTCTATTTTGTTTTCCATCACTTAAAAGTATTATCATTGTTTTGGCATCAGGAATTTCCTCTTTTTTATTTAATACCATATCAAGAGCCACAAGTAAAGCATCATAAGTAGCTGTTCCTCCACTAGCAGAAAGATTTTCAATAGCACCATTAAAATATGACCTCTGATTTATATCAAATTTTTCTATATCAAGATTTTTATATACATCATTATTAAAACTTACTAAACCAATATAATTATTAGAATTTATATATTGAGAACCATTTATTAAAGATTTTCTAAGTTCATTTATTGGTACACCAGCCATGCTACCTGAAATATCTGATACAAATACACATATTATAGGTTTTCCTGAATCTTTTTCTTCTTTCCATATTTTTTGAGCTGAATATAATGTACTTCCATCATATTTTTGATTGTTATCATAATCTAAATTTTGATTAAATCCATAATCTGAAGCTAATTTCTGATTTTTTTCAGATTTAGCAAATTTTGTAAATTCATCTAAGACTCCCTGTTGTTCTGATGATAATGTTCCTAATGAATATATAGGATTATTATGTTTTACTCCAAAAGGTGTAAATACATAGTTTCTCGTTAAGTCAGCATCATTTGCATATGTTTGATACTCTAAAATAAAAGCATCTAAAGATCCTGTTGACACAGCTTCTCTCATTTGCATAGTTGTATAAGACACAAAAGGTACATTAGCTTGAAAAGACTGAAAACCTTGAACTGCTTTAGTACTTAAAAGATTTTCTTGATCAAACTTTGATAATGTGGAAACTAAAAAATTTAAACCTGTTGAACTCGCATAAGGATTTGTATATCCCATAGCTAGACCATCGTTAACAGTTGCTTCAACCACTTTATCTAAGCTCATTTCACCATATTTTTTTACAAATTCATCATAAGCTTTTTTTTCAAAAATAATTCCTGCTTGATTTGAAACTAAGTTATCATCTACCATTTCTATATCTATTTTTTTTGATTTTATCATTTCACCCCACAATTCATTTGATGGTGTAATAGCATTAGGTATATATTTTCCTGAAACAATATAATCAACTGCAAGTCCTGATGCCACAGACCTAATAGAAACACTGATAGATTTACCATCTATTTGATAATTTGATTTGTTAAATTCTTCTGCAACATCACATAACCATCCGTCAGTACCTGTTCCTGCTTTTTCTGGTGATGAAAAAATTTCAATATTTATATCCCCTTTTCCTTCAACACTTAAAGGATATTTTTCAATATCTGGTAATTCTTCTTCAAGATTATTTTCATTAAATTCAACGGTCCCTTTTGACTTTTCAACTTCTTTTACATTTATTTGTTTTAAAACTTTAGCTAATGTAGATTTTGAGTTTTCAGTATTTATTTCTTTGGAACTTTTTCCTAAATTTCTAGTGAAAATTAAACCTACTACCACCACAATTAAAAATAAAACAATTATTAATATAAATTTAACTTGATTGGAATTTTTCATTTTAAATATCTCCTTTATTTTTAAAATCTTCTTCTAATTCGTCATCTTCCCCACGAAGTTTTTTTAATGTTCCTACCATATCACCTAATACTTCTGTAACACTTATGACTTCATTTGGATCATCCATTCTAGATACTTCTGTTAAAAATTTACCATATTCATTTAGAATCTTATCATCTTTATCCAAGATTGTATTTATATATTTTTTATGCTCTTGAACATCACCGCTCCATTCACCAGTATCTGCAATTTGAATTCTATTTAATACTCTTCTAATATTGTTTAGTAAATATGTCGTTGACTGGTTACCTAAATCTATTAAAGTAACATATTCAGATTTATTTGATTGCTCTAAAATCTCATTTAAAACTTTTTGCTTTTTTTCAATAGAAGTTACATCAACTATAGCTCTATTTATTTCTTCGATATATGGAGAATTCTTTTTTTTGCAACTCTCTAAAGCAATTTTATAATCATTTGGGACTTTAAGTTTTTCAATATCATATCCATATTTTGCTTCTGTAGAAGTGGTAAAAAATTTATATTCAAAAAATAAAATTATTAAATTTAATAAAAGAATTACAATAGAAATTATTGTATTTTTTATTCCTCCACCAAATAAAGTTAAATTTACTAATCCTCTAGAAAACATAACTATATCAAAAATGGCTAGTCCCATTGTAATACATACAATTCTTAAAAAATATTTATTGTTCATTTTCTTTCCTCTTATTATTTATTAAATATTTAACAAATATTATCATAAAATAATTTTTTTTACAACTTTATTTTTGTTACTTAATATTTATTAAAAATATATTTATAATTCCTAAAATAAACCCTAATAGAGCTCCTAAATTTACAATAGAATTTAATTCTTTTTTCATTACTATCATAAATAATTTTTCAATCTCTTTTATATCCATATCATTTATTTTATTTTCAATTATTTTTGAAATATTTAAAGAATCAAAAATTCCTTGCATATGTTCTTCAATAATTTTTGTATAAAACTCCTTAATAATTTGTTTTAAATCTTCATCAGAAATTTTTAATTTATTTAATAAATCTTCTATATTATATTCTTCTATATTTGAAAACTCTTTATCTAAAACTGGTAAAATTAGGTCTCTAAAATTATTTTTTATATATTCTTCAATGTCGCTCCCTAAAGAACTTGCAATAGATTTTATTTTTTCACTAGAAATAAAATTTCCAAAAAAACTTTGTTTCAATTTGTCTTTAATAGCATTAGTTCCTTCAGTGATAATTATGTTCGTAATATCAATTTTCAATAATGTATCATAAATTTTATTTACTATTATTTTTTCTAATTCATCTTTAATTTCATTATATTTATCTATTTCTATATTTGCTAATAATATCTCTTTTATGCATAAATTATCCTTTTTTAAATTTTTAACAATTGTACTAGCAACATTTTCTTTAATTTCATCTGATAAAAATATATTTTTTATATCATCATTTGTAATAAGTTCATTACTAATAGTATCCCCTAAAACTTTACTTATATCACTTTTCCTTTTTGGAATAACTCCAGGTGTAAATGGCAAAGTAAATTTTCCTATTTTTATTTCTTTATATGGTCTAAACAACATCTTCACTGCTATATAGTTTGTTCCAAATCCTATTATAGTTCCCATTAACGGATTGATTATGTATTTTAAATCTATCATTTTTTACTCCTTGTATAAATAAATATATATCTAAAATAATATTCCAAAAAACTTAATATCAATCATTACTTAATTGTAATACAATTTGGAGCAGTATTATGTAAATAAACAATTACATCATCATCTTCCAACCATTTCTTAACAGTACCAGCAGTATACCAGGATACATTAAGGACATTATTTATCAAATACTCTGGTGCAGAAAAAAATGCAATTTTTGGAGATACCGCTTTATAAAATTCATGTGGAAATTGATTATTTCCATGATGTCCAACTTGCAGATAATCAGATTTTAATTCCTCGCTATGATTTTCAATAAGTTTTTTTGCTATTTTTTCATCTTGTGTATCAGCGCAAAATAACATATTCTCTTTTTTTCCATATAATTTAAAAACTAATGATCCATTATTTAATAAATTTATACAATTTTCATAAACCCATTCTGAATATGACCATAACACATGTAGCTTAAGACCTATTATATCATCAATTTTATCATTTTCATTTAAATACGTTAAATTATCTAAATTTAAAGAACAAAATTCCTCAAATTGGTCCCATTGATCTTCTAAAGGTGTTTTTTCTTTTGCTTTTTCAAGTGTAGGTATATTTGAAGTATATATTTTTTTTATTGATATTTCAGGATGGTTTTTATAAATATTTAAAAATACACCAGAATGGTCTGAATCTAAATGAGTTATTATCCAAGCATCTATTATATTATTATGTTTTTCTGCAACTGACAAAATTGTATTTACTTGTTCTTTAGAATCTTCATATCCTCCATCAATTACAACTAATCCATTCTTATTCCCTTCAATTGTAAAACACATCATTTGAGGCATTTGGTTCTCTCCATACTGAGTTAGTATCCACTGTGTATTTTTTTTAGATATATTAAATATAAATATTATTCCACACACTGTAATAACCAATATAAAAATAAGTAAAATAATAAATACAATTTTTCTTTTCATAATTATTACAATCCTTTTTATAACATATCCTAAAAATATAATACTATTTAACCATATAAAAGGTCGATTAATTTTCGACCTTTTATTAATATATTAATCATTTTTTAATCCATACAAATCGTTATCTATACAATTTTTAGCTCTTTTTACAGTCTTTTCATCTGCATTTAATGCATTTTCTAAAAATTCTGGGTGAGCTACTAAAAAGTTTCTCATACTTCCATCTGGATCTTTTCTGTATTCATTTAATGTTTCTAATTGTGAATCAGATATAATGTTTAATTCATGAGCTTTATTAAATAAAGTATTATCTAAATTAATTAGAGCTAATGATTTTATACCATAACTTTCTATTATTTCTTTTCCGCCTTGAACTCTATCTACTACAACTTGAGACCATAAAATTTTTCCACCTAATTTTTCTATAACAGGTATCCATGCTCTTTCATAACTTGATGCTGTATTAACTAAATCAGCAACATGCAAAACTTTTGCATTATTTAATTCTGTAACAACTTGATTATTTAAAAAATTACTATCACTTTCAATTATCTCTAAATTTTTGTAAATAGTTAAATGTTTTTTATTTAATAATTTTGCAACCATATTTGAAAAGAACCAATCTCTTCTTTCTCCACCTGAAACATAATCTATTTCATCTATGTTTATATTATCTTTTATACTTTTAACTATTTCATCAATTGTATATCTATAAATAAAATTCTCATTATATTGTTTATTTACTTTTTCAAAAACTGCCTTAGGAAGATTTAATTTATCGTCTAATTTACTATTTATAAATTCTAGTAAATCATTAGCTTCTGCTTCACTCCCATATAAAAATTGTGTGTTAATATAAAATGGTCCTATTTTTCCTGAAGTATACCAAAAAGGTTTGTTTTCCTCACATACTCTAAATGCTTTTGTATCAAATAAATACTTAACTAAATCACTCATTTTAAACCTCCAAAAATTTTTTTTATATAAAAGACAACTATATAGATTGTCTATTAATATTATTATAAATCATAAAAATATGATGCTTCTAAATCAGCTTCATGAAGTAATAAAGCTAATGGATATTTTTTATAAGCTTCACCAATAGTTCCATATAATTCTTTTGGTTCAGTAAATCCCATATGCCATCTAATACAATATTTTTCTTCACTTGTAAGTTTCATGAATTCAGTAATCATCATAACAGATTTTTCACCATGGCCATAAGGAATAGTGTCTTCTATTGTATAATATGGAACTTTTACCCATTCTCCATATTCATTTTTTGAATTTCTATAATCCACCTTATAAAAATTAGTTTTACAGATATCATGTAATAAAGCTATTATAATTAAAGTTTCACTTTTTACTTCAATTGGAATAACACTGTTATTTACTTTATGTACTAATATTTCATATACTTTCATACTATGTTCCATAAGTCCGCCTTCATGTGAACCATGAAATCTAGTACTAGCAGGAGCTTTAAAGAAATCACTTTTTTCTAAAAAAGCAATTATTTCATCAATTCCATCTCTATTTATTGTTTTTAATAATTTTATGAATTCTTCTTTCATTATTTTTCCTCTTTCAATTTAGAATTATTTTTAAAAATAAATATTTTACTAAATATAAAATTAAGTATAATAACTATAATATTAGAAATTATTTTCATTAAAATTGAATTAAAGTTAAAATAATCTATTGTTATATTTAAATATATTGTTTCAATTATTAATGTGAATATTCTAGCTCCTAAAAATGATGCTATTTCTTTTAATAAATTTATAATGTTATTTGACTCTGAATAAAAAACAAATAATTTATTTGTAATATAAGCAAAAAGCACAGCAACTATCCATGCGATAATGTTACTAATTGTTGTAGAAAAGCCAATCAAATTTTGAAAAAACATAAAAATTAAAATATTAACTACTGTAGATAATCCTCCAAATACCAAATATCGCATTCCTTCTTTATGTAATCTATACCAATCAGTAATTTTTTTTAATCCTATTTTCTCAAATATTTTTAAGAAAAATTCTTCGACAATATCCACAAATTTACACATCATTTTCTTCATTTTATTTTATCCTCTTGTATAAATTTAACTGTTAAAAATTTTATCATAAGTTTTTGGCTCTTTCAAGTATTTTGAATAAAATTGATGTTTGTGTTTGAATTATTTTTTTATAAAATTAGAATCTGTATTGTACAATACAGATTCTAATTCGGGCGCCCAATGAGCGCCCCTACATTTTTGCATTATTTTATTTATTATTTTTATTATAAATTAATATTTGATATATTCATTATTTCAATTTTGCGGGCGCCCAATGTGAGGCTGTTGAAAAAGTCGATTATTTTAAATTTTACAAAAAGTACAAATTTTTTATCTCCACTTTTGCTTTAAATTTAATATAAAATTATAAATTTATCTCCACTTTATATAGTATTTTTGAATAAAATAGGGATTCAATTTTGGTAAACATAATTTTTACAAAAAAATTGCACTTTTTCAACAGCCTCCCCAATGTGCGCCCCTACATTTTTGCATTATTTTATTTTTTATTTTTATTATAAATTAATATTTGATATATTCATTATTTCAATTTTGCAGGCGCCCAATGAGCGCCCCTACATTTTTGCATTATTTTATTTATTATTTTTATTATAAATTAATATTTGATATATTCATTATTTCAATTTTGCGGGCGCCCAATGTGAGGCTGTTGAAAAAATAAATTTATGTTAATGATATAAAAAAAACACTCAAAATGCTGGTAAAAAAATAAACAATAT
>CANRKJ010000044.1 GCA_947631185.1 uncultured Clostridia bacterium
TAAATTATTTAAAAATTCTACAATACAAAATATTAAATAGATAAAAATATATATGTAGGGGCGCTCATTGGGCGCCCGGAAAAAGAAATATTAAAATGTTATTTATAATATCAAATAATAGAATAACAAAATACGAAAAAACAGAATCGAAAATATCAAATATTTTATTTAAAAATTTTATAATACAAAATATTAAATAAACAAAAATATATATGTATGGTCACTCATTGGGCACCCGAGAAAATATATTTATAAAAATTAATTTTATAAAATCAAATAATAAAATTATAAATAAAAATTAAAATTAAAAAAAATATGTAAAAAAATAAAATTTAAATGTTATGTTAATAATTAGAAAAAAGAAAATAAAATAATAAAAAAATAGGGTATAAAAATATTAATAAAAGTAGGGAATTTAAGGATTTAAAAAGCAAACAAAATTGCGGTAAAAATATCAAAAAATTAAAAGAATATATAGAATAAAAATGTAAAATAAGAATTTTAGAAAAAAATGTGAATTTGTAAATATCAAATTTATAAATATATTTATTAAAATAATAATTATAATTTTATGTAAAATTATTCAAAAAATAAAACCATAATTGAAAATATTAAATTCAGAATTTAATAATAATTCATATATATTTTTTAATATAATTAAAAAATATATTTTTCGGGCGCCCAATGAGCGCCCCTACAATTTATACTCTTAAAAATAATTAAATATAAATTATTAAAAAATGAATTGAAAATCTAGAATTAATAAAATAATAATTTGAAAAAATCAAATAAATTATTTTAAACATTATTATTAAAAATATTTTTATACCGTTAAAATAATTTTCGGACTTCCAATGAGCGTCCTTACAATTTATACTCTTAAAAATAATTAAATATAAATTATTAAAAAAATGAATTGAAAATCTAGAATTAATAAAATAATAATTTGAAAAAATCAAATAAATCATTTTAAGCATTATTATTAAAAATATTTTTATACAGTTAAAATAATTTTAGGGCGCCCGATGAGCGCCCCTACAATTTATATTATTAAAAATAATTATATATGATTATTTATCTCTTAGCTTTTGCTTTTTTTGATTTTTTTAATTTTTTATTTTCGCTGTTTGCTGCTTTTTTTGATTTTTTGCTTTTTTCCATGTTATCTTTTGCAACTGTAAGCATAAGTTTTAATCTATTAGTTTGGTTGGTTTCACTTGCTCCTGGATCATAATCTATTGGTGATATATTAGCATGTGGATATTTTGCTCTTATAGATTTTATAACACCTTTTCCAACAACGTGATTTGGTAAGCAAGCAAATGGTTGAACGCAAACTATATTTGGAATACCATGTTCAATGTACTCAATCATTTCAGCTGTTAAAAACCATCCTTCTCCTGTTTGATTTCCAATTGATAGTATATCTTTAACCTTATCTTCTAATTCCATAATATCACATACAGGTAAATAGTCTTTTTTAGATTTTGATAAAGCTTTATTAACTGGTCGTTCTAAAATTTCCAATAACTTAATTACAATTTTAAATAATTTCGAAGAAGTTTTGTTTTTATTTAGTAAACTATTAAATGTTATTTTATGTGTACAAATAAATTTTAAGAATCCCATAAAATCTGGAAGTATTACTTCTGCTCCATCTTCTTCTAATTTTTTAGCAACAAAGTTATTTCCAAATGGATGATATTTTATAAGTATTTCACCTACAATTCCAACTTTTGGTTTTTTGATTGTAGTATTTATTTTAATTTTTTCAAAATCATTTACTATATCATAAATACTTTTTTTGAAATCTTTATAAGATCCTTTGGTAACAATACTTTTACATTTTTCCATCCATTCGTTAAATAATTTTTCTGTTTCACCTTTTTTTATTTCGTATGGTCTATTTTTATATAGCATTTTCTGTAATAAGTCACCATATATAACGCATTTTAATAACCTATCAACCATTTTTGGTGTTATTTTAAAGCCTGATGCTTTCTCCAATCCAACAATATTAAATGAAACAATTGGAATATTAGGATATCCAGCATCTTTTAGTGCTTTTCTTATGAATCCAATATAATTAGTTGCTCTACATCCACCACCAGTTTGTGACATGATTAAAGCTGTTTTATTTAAATCATATTTTCCAGATTGAAGTGCTTCTATAAGTTGACCAGTAGTTAATATTGCAGGATAACAAGCATCATTATTAACATATCTTAAACCAGTTTCAACTGTATGAGGTGTACATTCTCTTAATAAATGAAGGTTATACCCTAATGATTTTAATGCTGGTTCTAATAAATCAAAGTGTATTGGTGCCATTTGTGGTGAAAGAATAGTATAACCTTCTTCACGCATTTCTTTAGTAAAAGGAACTTTCTTAATTTCATATTCACCAGAATTTTCATTTTTTTCGATTTCTTTTTTGTTAGATATTCTTTTGTTCATACTAGCAAGTAATGAGCGAATACGTATACGAATAGCACCTAAATTATTAATTTCATCAATTTTTATAAGAGTATACATGTTATCATAGCTTTTTAAAATTTCTTCAACTTGATCTGTAGTAACTGCGTCTACACCACATCCAAAAGAATTAAGTTGAACTAATTCTAATCTATCATTTTTTCCAACAAAATCAGCTGATGCATATAATCTTGAATGGAACATCCACTGATCAACAACTCTAAGAGGTCTTTTTGGTTGAACTTTATCTGATAAACTGTCTTCAGATAAAACACATAAACCTAAACTAGTAATTAAAGTATCAATACCATGATTGATTTCAGGGTCAACATGATATGGTCTACCACTTAGTACTATTCCTCTTAAATCATTTTCTTCAATATATTTTAAAACTTCTTCTCCTTTTTTGTGAACATCTTCACGGAATTTTTGATATTCTTCTTCTGCAGATTTTGCAGCTATGTTTAGTTCTTTCTTAGTAAACTTAAATTGTTTAAATTCATCTGATTCATATATTACTTTAACCAAACTTTTAATATCATCAATTGGCAAGAATGGATTTAAATAAGTAATATCAGGATTTTTTAATTCTTCAACATTATTCTTTATAACTTCAGAATATGAAATTACTATAGGACAGTTATAATGATTATCACTTTCTTCAAATTCTTTACGCGAATATGGCACGCAAGGATAAAATATTGTTTTAATACCTTGTTCTAATAAACTCATAATATGGCCATGTGCAAGTTTTGCTGGATAACACACTGATTCTGAAGGCATAGATTCTATACCTTTTTCATAAGTCTTTCTAGTACTACTTTCAGAAATAATTACTCTAAACCCAAGTTTAGTAAGGAAAGTAAACCAGAATGGATAATCCTCATACATATTTAATACTCTTGGTATTCCAATAATACCTCTTTTTGCTTTTTCTTCAGGTAAAGGTTCATATCCAAATAGTCTTTGATATTTATATTTGTAAAGATTAGGAAGATCTGTTTTTTCTATAGAAATTCCACTTCCTTTTTCACATCTGTTTCCTGAAATAAAGCTCTTACCATTTCCAAATTTATTTACAGTAAGCTGACAATTATTTTCACATTTTCCACATCTAACATGAGATACTTTTATGTCTAATTTATCTAATTCACTTTCTTTAAGAACAGTAGAAAAATATTCCATGTCTAAATTGCTATTGTATTGTTCTCTAGCTAAAATTGCAACACCATAAGCTCCCATAAGTCCTGCAATGTCTGGCCTTATAACATTTTTTCCAACAATAAGTTCGAAACTTCTTAAAACAGCATCATTATAAAAAGTTCCACCTTGAACTACTATATTATCTCCTAAAGTAGCTGTATCTCTAACTTTCATTACTTTTTGTATAGCATTTTTTATTACAGAATATGAAAGACCACTTGATATATCTCCTACGGAGAATCCTTCTTTTTGAGCCTGTTTTATTTTTGAATTCATGAAAACAGTACATCTTGAACCTAAATCTACAGGCGTTTTAGAAGTAATTGCTTCTTTAACGAAATCTTCAATTGATAATCCTAAACTTTTTGCAAAGGTTTCAATAAAAGAACCGCAACCAGAAGAGCAAGCCTCATTAAGCATAATATTATCAATATTATCATTTTTTAATTTTATGTATTTCATATCCTGACCACCAATGTCAATTATACTTGTAACATTTGGTAAAAATTCTTTTGCAGCTGTATAATGAGCAATGGTTTCAATTTCGTTTAAATCGATATTTAAAGCTGTTTGAATAAGTTTTTCTCCATATCCTGTAACACCACTGAAACGAAGTTTAGCATCTTTAGGTAATACTTTATATAATTTCTTTAACATAGATATAACACTTTTTAAAGGATTTCCACCATTATTTCCATATAAAGAATAAAGTAAAGCACCATCTGAATCTATTAAAACTAATTTTGTAGTAGTTGAACCAGCATCAATTCCAAGGAAACAATCACCTTTAAAATCTTTAAGTTCTTTTCTCAAAACTTTGTTTTTATCATGTCTAATTTTAAATTCTTCATAATCTTTGTCTGAAACAAATAAAGGAGGAAGCGGTTTGCTTTCTATATATTTTGAGTTTTTAAAAGATTTTAATTTTTCTTTTAATTCTTTTATAGTAATTGGTTTTGAATTAACTGATTCAAGAGCTGCGCCACTAGCAACTAATAAATGAGCATTTTCTGGAACGATAATTTCTTTCTTTTTTAATTCTAGAGTTTCAATAAATCTTTGACGAAGTTCTGAAAGATAGCTTAAAGGGCCACCTAGGAATGCAACATTTCCTTTTATAGGTCTACCACAAGCAAGCCCACTTATAGTTTGATTAACTACTGCCTGGAATATAGATGCTGCTATGTCTTCTTTTGCAGCACCTTCATTTAACAATGGTTGGATGTCTGTTTTAGCAAAAACACCACAACGTGAAGCTATTGGATAAATAGTTTTATAATTTTTCGCATACTCATTTAATCCTGCTGTGTCAGTAGCAAGTAGAGAAGCCATTTGATCAAGAAATGCTCCTGTTCCACCAGCACATGTTCCGTTCATTCTTTGTTCGATGAATTTATCAAAATAAATTATTTTAGCATCTTCGCCACCAAGTTCAATAACTACATCGGTTTTGGGAATATATTTTTCAACAGCTTTTTTACAAGATATAACTTCTTGAATAAATGGTATACATAATAGTTTGGAAATTTCAAGAGCTCCAGAACCAGTAAAATTCATTGTAAAAGAGCTATTAGGATAGTCTTTTATTAATTTAGTAAGGACATCATATATTGTATTTTTAGTATCTGAAAAATGACGAGTGTAATTACTGTAAATTGTTTTTAGTTTATCGTTCATAACAATTATTTTTACTGTTGTAGATCCAACATCTAAACCAACATGTAATAAATTACTCATACATAAGTCTCCTTCCAAAGATAATCTCTTTTAAATCACTATATATAATACATTGATTAAGTCATTTTGTCAATTGATTTTGTTGGTAAATTCTAGTGAAATATAAGCCAAAAATGTTTGGCTTTTCCAGTTAAAATAAATATATTTAAATATTTTTCAAATAGTACAAACAAAATATAGTCAACATAATTTATTGTGGCGAATTCAAAAACTTTATCAAAATTAAATAATCATAAAAATTTATTAAGTGAATAGCTTGTAGAAAGAGAAAAAATAAAGTTAGTTAGAAAGGATTTTGTTATGAAAAGAATAATAATTTTAAGTATTTTAATAATAAGTTTAATCTCTGTTTTCTCATATTTAGTAGTTGTAAATACTGAGCCTAAAGAAGAGGAGTATATACCAGAGGAAGAAATAAGTGATAAAGACCTAAGAAATACAATAGTTTCATTATATTTTGAAACAACTCAAAATGGGGATATTCAAACAGAAGCTAGACTTATAGATTCAAAAGATTTATTAGATGATCCATATTCTTATTTGATAAATTTATTAATAGAAGGACCAAAAAACGATAATCTTAGGAAAAATATTCCAGAAGGGACAAAATTAAATGGCACCTTCTTATTGGGTGAATGTTTAGTTGTTGATTTTTCAAAAGAATTTTTGGAAAACAGTAAAGGTGATGCATTACAAAAAAGTAATATTATATATTCAATTGTAAATACTGTAACAGAGTTAAAAGAAGTCTCAAGAGTTAAAATTTTAATTGATGGAGAAGAAAGTGATGGTTATAGTGACGTAGGGATTAGTTTCAAGGAAGAATTTATAAGGAAGAATTAAATATATTATAATTTGGAAGTATTGAAAAAAATAATAATTAGTGATAGTTTATAATTGTCAAGTATAAAAGATTTAGGAGGAAAAAATGGGAATATCAAATTTAACAAATGATGGAAGAAAGATTGTAAAAAAATTAGGATGTTTTAGTGTATTAGAATATTTAAGAGATTTTAGTGTAAGCCCATATAATGCAACTACACAATATTTTATGTCTGAAATGGGAGTTAGACGTAGACAAATTATAGCAAGTTTAAAAGATTCTTCTATTACAATGCAAGCAGGTGCTCTTCAATGGTTGACTGGTAATGTGCAAGTAGAAACAGGAGTGAAAGGTGTAGGAGATTTTTTAGGAAAAATGGTAAAAGGAGCTGTTACTAATGAATCTGCTGTAAAGCCAGTATATAAAGGAACAGGTGTGGTAGCATTAGAGCCTACATATAAATACTTGATTTTATGTGATGTTGGAGAATGGGGAGCTGGAGGAGTTACTATTGAAGATGGTATGTTTTTAGCATGTGAAAATACTGTTGAAATAGGAATCACTTCTAGAAAAAATTTATCTTCAGCAGTATTAGGAAATGAAGGATTATTTAATGTTAATCTAAAGGGAAATGGAGTTGCAGCTTTAGAAAGTAATGTTCCAGAAGAAGAATTAGTTGAAATAACTCTTAATAATGGTGAATTAAAAATAGATGGAAGGCAAGCCGTTTGTTGGTCTTCATCTTTGGAATTTACAGTTGAGAGGACAACAAAAACATTAATTGGATCTGCAGCTACTAATGAAGGGCTTTTAAATGTATATAGAGGAACAGGAAAAGTACTAATGAGTCCAGTTGCAGCAACAGGTTCTTTATATAGTGCTACAAATAATACATCAGCAAAAGCTGGTGATACATCAAGTAATGTTTTTAATGCAGCAGGGTCTTTTTTAGGAGGAATGTTAAATAATTAAAAATGTGATATAATATTGGTTTGAAAAGTAAATAATTATAAAATAGTTTAATCTTTATACACATTTATAGTAGAAGAGCTTGATATTCAAGCTCTTTTGTTATATAATAGGCAAGCTTTAAGAACTTTTTATACTAGAAAGTTATAAAAAAAAATCAGTATATAAAGGCTTTGCAAAAATAGTTCCAAATATAATTTTATGTAAAGGAATTTTTATGAAACTAAAAAACAATGAGAGAATTGATGATTTAGAATTTGATAATTTAAAAATAATTCAAAATATAGAAGGATTTCGTTTTGGAATAGATAGCGTTTTGTTAGCTAATTTTGCAAAAAAAATAAAAAGAAATTCTATTGTAGTAGATATAGGAAGTGGTACAGGAATTATTTCTATAATATTATCTAAAAAAGCAAACATTAAAAAAATTTATGGAGTGGAAATTCAAAAAGAATTTGCAGATATGTCAAAAAGAAGCATCGAATTAAATAAATTAGAAGATACAATTGAGATTATAAATGATGACATTAAAAATATAAATACATATATTAAAAATAATACTATTGATGCAATTGTTACTAATCCACCATATAAAAAAGTTAAAACAGGAGTGGTAAATGAAAATGAAAAATTACTTATTGCTAGACATGAAGTAAAGTGTAATATAAAAGATATAGCGGAGATTAGTACAAAATTATTAAAAGACAAAGGTGAAATATATCTTGTACATAAACCAGAAAGACTTGTAGATATTATAACATCTTTTAGAAAAAATAAACTTGAAGTTAAAGAGATTCGTTTTATACAATCCACCATAGAAAGTAAACCAAATTTAGTTTTAGTAAAAGCTGTAAAAAATGGTGGAGAGTTTCTAATTGTAGATAAACCTTTAATAATATATAAAGAAAAAAATGTATACTCAGATGAAATTTTAGAAATATATAATAAAAAATAGGAGATATAAATGGAAAAAATCGGAAATTTATATTTAGTAGCTACACCAATTGGAAATTTAGAGGACATTACTATAAGAGCTTTAAATATTTTAAAAGAAGTGGATTTAATTGCTGCAGAAGATACAAGACATACATTAAAATTATTAAATCATTTTGAAATATCTAAACCATTAATTAGTTATTATAAACAAATCGAGAAATCAAAAAGTAATATTTTGATTCAGAAATTGTTAGAAGGTAAAAATATTGCTTTAGTTTCAGATGCGGGAACACCTGGAATTTCAGATCCAGGAGAAGAAATTGTAAATGTAGCAATTCAAAATAATATTAAAATAATTCCTGTTCCAGGTGCATGTGCATTTGTAAATGCTTTAATAGCTTCAGGTTTAGATACAAAAGAATTTACTTTTGTAGGATTCTTATCTGCACAAAAAAAAGAAAAGAAAGATAAGCTTGAAGAACTAAAATATGAAACTAAAACACTAGTTTTC
This sequence comes from uncultured Clostridia bacterium, assembly GCA_947631185.1. GTDB lineage: Bacteria > Bacillota > Clostridia > TANB77 > CAG-508 > Scatovivens. Next base: position 8,655 of record CANRKJ010000044.1, read on the forward strand.
TATGAAGCACCTCATAAATTACTAAATACGTTATCCACAATTTGTGAAGTTTTTGGGGATAGAGATATAGTTTTAGCAAGAGAACTTACAAAAATTCATGAAGAATTTATTAGAGGAAAAATAAGTGATGTTATAAGAAATATGGGTGAGCCAAAAGGTGAATTTGTAATAATAGTTAAAGGAAATATAATTACTAAAAAGGATGTTGATATTCAGAATTTGAATAACTTAAATATTGAAGAGCATTATAAATATTATGAAAATCAGGGATTAGATAAAAAGGAGATAATAAAAAGAGTAGCAAAAGATAGAAAAATAAATAAAAATGAAGTTTATAAAAAGTTTATAAATTAAATTTTAAAACATAATTTATATAAAACATCATATCTATTTAACGAGGTAAAAATATGTTAAATAAAATATGGTGTTTTTTTATTTTAGTTGCAATTGGATTTGCAATAATAAATGGAAGTTATATAGAAGTTAATAATAGTATTTTTAATGCTATTGAGACTACAAAGAATTTAATTTTAACTTTATTTTTTAATATATGTTTTTGGTCTGGAATTATAAATATAATAAAAAATACAACATTAATTAATAAGATAAAAAAATTATTAAAACCATTACTTAAAGTAATTTTTCCAAAGATTGACTCAGACAGTGAAGTATTTGAGGATATTTCTATGAATGTAGTTTCTAATTTATTAGGACTTGGGAATGCATCAACTCCAGCAGGATTAAAAGCTATGGAAAAATTACAAAATCAGAATTTAAATAAAGAAAAACTATCAAATGAGATGTTATTATTTATTTTAATAAACACAGCATCTATTCAATTGATACCGACAAACATTATTGGAATAAGAATGGGACTTAATTCAGAAAATCCAACAAAAATAATATTTGGAGTTTGGATTTCAAGTGTAGTAACTTTTTGCTTTATAATTTTGTTTACGAAAATATATATAAGGTGTTTTAGAAAATGAATTTGATAATGTTTTTTAGTGAAACTGCAATATTAGTATTTTTGGGTGTGATTATAATTTATGGATTAAAAGAGAAAAAAAATCTTTTTGAACTTTTTATAGAGGGATGTTATGATGGAGTTAAAGTAATTTGGGAATTATTTCCAACACTTTTGGCATTAATAGTATCAGTATCTATGTTAAGTAGTTCTGGAATTATAAGTTTAGCTTCAGATTTTTTGTACCCATTTTTCAAATTATTTAAAATAGAAAAAGAAATAATTCCATTAATTTTATTAAGGCCTATATCTGGAAGTACAACAACGGCTATTGCTACGGATATAATGAAAAATGTTGGAGTAGATAGTAAAATTGGACTAATAGCATCGACAATAATGGGAGCAACAGAAACAACAATATATGTTGTTGCACTATATACCTCAAAAATTAAAATAAAGAATGTTAAGGAAGCAATACTAATAGGTTTATTAGCTGATTTTTTAGGAATATGTGTTTCAGTTATGATTTATAATTAATTTTTAAATAGGTGT
>CANRKJ010000045.1 GCA_947631185.1 uncultured Clostridia bacterium
AAGATATACACATTTGGATTCGAGTACAAAAATTAAATCTGCATCTGCTATTGAAAGTGCTTTAAGTTTTAATAGCACTAAAAGCAATGAAACAAATAAAAAAGATATATTAGATCTGGACTCTAATATACCTAAATAATTAAGTATTTTCCAAAATTGTTAGAAATTTGTTAGAAATTTCTAGCAATTTTTTAATTAAAACCTCAAGCTTAATCTTACGAAACGCTTGAGGTTCTTATGGTGCAGATGGCCGGAATCGAACCGGCACGGGAGTTTAAGTCCCGCAGGATTTTAAGTCCTGTGCGTCTGCCAGTTTCGCCACATCTGCATATTTTTAACTAATATTAAACTAACTGACGAATATTATTATAACTACATTTATTGAATTTGTCAACAGATTTTTATAAAAAATATTTTTTATTTTACATTAATTAAATATCTGTGTATAATAAATATATGAAATGACAAATCTACAAACATAGTTTGACGATAAAGAGTAAAAATTCACACCTAAATCGGAAAATTACAGATGTAAATTTTCTTTTTATTTTTGTAGTTGCTTATTCATTTCTTATATTAACTTGGATAATATACATTTCATATAAAATAAAAAAATGTTTAGAAAAAAAGGATGTGTATAATTAATTATGAAACTAAAAATATTAGGAACCCAATCACCATATAATACAAAAGGACATAATTGTCCAGGATTTTTTATACAAGACGCCAATAATAGAATATTATTAGATTGTGGAAGTGGTAGCCATAGTTTACTTAATTATCCATTAGACTTAAATAATTTATCTGTTATTATAAGTCATTTACACCGAGACCATTATAACGATATTTATAATCTACAATATTCTTCATTTGTATTTCATAATCAAAAAAGAATAGAAAATCCTATAAATATTTATATGCCTTCAACTCCTTTTAATATTGTAAATGATATAAAAAGTGAATCAAATGCTTATGCGAATTATCACTTCATATATGAAGATACTAAATTAAAAATTGGAAATATAAATATTAGTTTTTGTAAAACCGATCATCCTGTTGAAACATATGCAATTAGGCTTGATAATAGTGAAAGGAGTATTGTATATACAAGTGATACTTCGTATTCTGCTAAAGACAGGATTATAGAATTTGCAAAAGGAGCTGATTTATTAATTTGTGAATCAAGTTTGTTAAAAAGTTATGGTTTTCCAGAAGTAAACTCTCACCTAACGGCTGAACAAGCAGCACTGATTGCTAAACAATCTAAAGTAAAAATATTAGCATTAACTCATTTCTGGCCAGAAGAAAATGTTCAAAAATATGTAGATGAGGCTAGAAAAATATTTACAAATGTATTAGCATTAAATGAAGGTCAATTAATTGATATACCAATAATAAGTAAGGATGAGCGAGACTAGGAAGCCGGTTCTGTGATTCGCCTACGTATTTTTGGCTTGATACTACTAACATTTTTTCTAGGATGTGCGAAAAAATTATGTGGCGCAATCTTTACAGAAAATGTGAAAGAAATCTTAATAAGTAATATTTTAACTGAATAATTAATGTAAAAATTCACATCTGAATCATCAAATTACAGATGTGAATTTTTTTATTTATGTAGTTGCTATCAAACCAATTTTTTTCCTGTTCCATTTTCATATATAAAGTTTATTATAGTATATATACACATTTGTATAAAACCAAAATACCATAATACAAAATTAATATGTGTATGAATATATGAATGTGATTTTGCTAAAACATACCAAGAAAGTGTAGTTAATAAAAAATACACAAACATAATAATATCTAATTTGTAGTTTTTCCTTCTTTTGGTTAAATTATAAATCAATATTGCTACAACAGCAACAAATAATAATTTAAAATATTCTCCCTGAATTCCTAAAATAATATCTGTTTTCCAATTAAAATATTTATCTATTGTTTCTGACACACTTGACTCTATTGAATCTCTATATTTTTCTGGAAAACTTTCTGAATTTGAAGAACCTGCTATTGTCCTTCTTAATACATCTCCTTTATATATTGATTTTAATCCCAAAATTAAATTTCCATTTCCCCTTGCAAATCCATGAATAAATAATGCTCCAAAAAATCCTAATAAACATACTAAACCAACAATTATAGTAGTTTTTAATATCTCTTTTCTTTGCTCTTTATTATTAGCAATAAAGAAATCAAATACAAAAAACGATATTGTCATCATCATTATTGATGTTATATATTCATATCCACATAAACATTTAATAAATATAGCTAAAAAAATTACTGGTATTACTATCTTCTTTTTAGAATAGTTAATTGATAAAATTAACCCTAATAATACCGGTAAAAACCATGTAAATTCTACCCAATATAAATTTCTTGCAAATGCAGTTACCCATGGTGATATTAAAAATGTTATAAAAAATATTACTCCTAATAATTTATTATATTTTTTGGATATAAAATAACATATAGCCAATAATATAATTGATAATAAAGTACAAGTAATTACTTTTAAAGCTGTTATAGATATATGTAATTTATTATATAAAAATGAAAAGAAATGTCCTTGCAATCCCATTTGTGACTTATACTCTTTTATTTCTATATTTTCATTAGATACATTATAATTACTCATTGCACTTTTTATATTTTCAATTTTTCCAATATATTTTTTGGAATCATTGTTTTCAGTAATTGTTGCTAACCCATAAATACTTGGACAAACATTGTATTTGTCCTTATACAATTTTGTAAATACTATAAATTCGGAATCATTTTGAAAATTTTTAAAATCCATTTTACCATATCCCAAAAAACCTGTTCCAAAATTTATTACCATAAGAATTAATAAAAGTATTGCTAGTATAATATTACGGATTTTTTCTTTATTTAGCATTATAATCCTCCCTATTATTTAACCTTCTCAATAGACTCAATTAAATATTTTTGTTTTTTAAATATTAAATTAACCAAAATAGATAAATATTTAATCATAATAGTTAATATTGAAAATATACCAAAAAAAGCAAATGATAACAAAAGCATAGTAGTTGTCCATCCTGCAATTGGCTTCTGGCATAAGAAAATATAAACTGTATAAATTCCTGTTATAATTATTGCAAACATCATTATCATTGCCATTACGATAGCAAACTTATAAGCAACATTAGTAAATAATACAATTGAATCAATTGCTAATTCTCTTCTAGTATCACTAATTTCTTTAGTAATTTTTTTTGAGATATTCTTCTTTATTGGATTATAGTCAATAGAATATAATTTCAATCCGCAATTTGCATATACAGCTTTACGATATGGAATATTTATATTCATAGATTTAACACGATTTATGGCTCTTCTAGATAATATTCTAAATGTTTCAGTATCAATCTTATACATACTATTAGAATTTCTATTAAATATGTTATAAAAAATATTTGATGTTAAACGTTTTTTTCTATTCGGCTTTGTACTTACAATATCATATCCTTTTAGTGCAGTATTATAAGTCTCCATTATAATTTCTAAATCATAATCAATATGAATATTATCAAATTCATATACAAAGTCACCTATAGATAAGTCTACACCAGCATTCATTGAAAGTTCTAATCCTTGAAAATAACTCATATTAATTATGCTAACTGTAGTATCAGTAATTTCATTTGAAACATTTTTTATTTCTTCAACACTTTTATCTATTGATGCATCATTAACACAAATAATCTCATATTTCTCAAAATTTTGATTTAATATACTATTAACATTTTTTATAAAATTTCCAATTTCATTTTCATTATTATGTACATAAATAATTGCAGATACAAAATTTTTTTCTTTATTTGTAATCATTTTAACACCTCATCTAAATCAAATACTGTATTTATTTTTCCTGATAAAACACTTATAAACGTTGGATTTGTAGAAAAATATTTAATGACTGTTGGTCTAGAATCATCTATTTCTGAAGCTTTTAAAATTGGTTTCATTGAAAATAGAGATTTTTCATATTTAAATTCATATTCATCTTTTAAATATTTTTTTGCTAAATTTGACATATAACTCCAAGCTGTTCTAGGCTTTGCAGGACAATCATTACAATTTCCTAAATTTTCTTTTGTACAATATCCATTACTATTCTTTTGGCAATCAAAAGTTGGTAAAGAATCATAACTAGTTGTATGTGGTGTAAATGTTACTGATGTAAGTGAATGATATCCTGTTTTACCAAACGGCATAAGTGAAAAAAATGGTCCATCCATAACTGTAATTCCTGTATTTTTTAATTTCTCATTTACACTACATAAAATTATTTCACATAATTCATATTTAATTTTAAATGGTTCATATCCTAATTTGTTTAAAATTTGATTTACAGAAGCATATGTAGCATTTAATACAAAATCACTTTCAAAAATAGAGCCATCTTCAAGTTTAATCTCATATACATTTTCTTTTTTAGTAATATCTTTAATTTCAGAATTATATTTAATTTCAACACAATTTAATTTTGAAATTTTCTCTAAAAAATATTGTTTTAGTATTTGTGCATCATATGTATATTCTCTAGTTAAAAAACATCCATCACAAACATCCTCTTTAAAATATTTTTGAGTTGGTATATCTTCACATTTTATTTTTGCATCATTACAAAACTTTCTGAATTGTTCTGCATTTGTCCATGAAAAATTAGCTGATGTAGCATATATTTGATCAAATTCAGTTAATTCAGAAAATCCATATGTATTATGAAATCTTTCAAAATATCTCGCAGATTTTATTGCTGTTGAAAATGATCTAGGATAATGATATCCCATATGAACACGAGCTTGATTTATGTATGTTGCTCTCTTGAAAGCTTCACTATCTTTTTCAATTACTAATACTGTTTGTCCTTTTTTTCCACAATATAGAGCTGAATATAGTCCATAAATTCCAGCTCCTATTATAATTTTGTCATATCTCATTTTCTTCTCCATCTTAATTTTTTGGATTATATTTATGAAACAAATTATTAAATAATATTTTTAATAAATCGCTATTACCTTTTACAAAGCTAATTTTAGTTGGTGTTTTACCTTTTTTAGGATATTCTCTTCTTACAGGTATTTCACATGTTTTTAATTTTAATTGATCAGCTCTTACAGATAAATATGCTAATAATTCATATGTCATAAAAATATCTCTTAGTGGCTGTACATCAGGATGTTGTAAATATTTTTTTGAATATCCTCTATATGCATTTGTAGTATCTGTATACCATTTTTTGGCTGTCAAAGAAATAACTGGTGCATGTAATAATCTTACTGATAAAAGTCTTATTAATGGAGTATTAATCGCTTTCCCGCCTTTTATAAATCTTGAACCTTGAATAAAATCATATCCTTCTTCCAATTTATCTATAAATTTTGGAATGTCCTCAATACTATCTTTATTATTTCCATCTATAGTTATAATTCCTTCATATCCTCTATTAAGTGCCCACCAAAATCCCATTCTAAGTTGTGCACCTTGTTTACCTGGGCCTTTTTTTATAAGAAGAGTATTAACTCCAAATGATTTTAATACTTCAGCATTTGTTGATCCATCTGTTGATCCAGCATCGCAAATAATAATATCTACTATTTTATCTATATTCTCTTTTCTAGCTCTTTCTAATTCGCTTTTTATCCTTTCACCTTCATTTATAATTGGTATACAAACGCAATATTTACTTTTTTTTTCTAAATACTCTTCACTTTCAAATTCAGGTACACCTTCTATATCTTTATAATTCATTATAACTCCTTTGTAATAGAATTACTAACATAATCAATTATTTCTTTTACTTTTTCAATATTATTTTGATTTTTAATTTCTATTGAAATATATCCATTATATTTATATCTTTTTAATAATTTTATTAAATCTTTATGTAACTGTCTAGGTACAATATACTCTAGATTAGGTTCACTAATATGTACATGATTTATAAGATTTATATTATCTTCTAATATACTAACACTTTCATTATTCTGTATCATTGTTCCAATATCCAAATTAATTTTTATTCCTGGATTATTTAATTTTTTTACTATTTCAATTGCTTCTAAAGTATTAGTTATAAAATTTGTATTATATATAGTTGGATTTGGCTCTATAGAAAAAAACACACCTTTTTCGCTTGCGTAATCCCCTATTCTATTAAAAAAATCTATTGCTATTTGATAATCTTTTTGAATATCCTTAATTACCCTATTTTTGGGACATCCAAAAACTAGATTTTTACAATCCACAGCTTGTGCAAAATCTATTGCTTTTTTTGTATAATTTATTAGCTCTTCTCTTTGCTCAATATTTTCAAATATTTTTTCAGTTTTTCCATACCAAATTGATTGAAGAGAACTTATTTTTAAATTATATTTTTTTTCTAAATCTTCAGCAAATTTTTTTATCTCTTTTATATGACTATAAGGCTTTTCTTCAATTATCCTTGTAGGTGCAATTTCAATACCATTAAATTTATTATTAGAAAGGTATTCATACATCTCCTCATCATATGCTTTATCCCATGCTATATTAGATATTGATAATTTCATAAAAACTCCTTCTATTTATTCTCATTTTCTTCAATAAACCTTTTTATATCTTCTAAAACAAAATTCCTATCAAAAATATATCCATCTTTTCCTTTGAACAAATAATCATATTTTGTTTTAAAATTATAATATGGTACATTAGAAGATATTTCATTTATAAAATCATTTCCTTTTATATATCTATAAATATCAGAAATAGAAACTGGTTCTGTTGCTAAGTTCAATACTTTTAAATTATTTTGTCTTGCTATTTCAATGTGTTCCCATAAATATTTAAGATTATAAAATTGAAAAACACCTCTACTATCAGTAAAATTTAATGCGCTAAATCCAATTTTACTAAAAACATCTTTTAACATTTTTTCTTCTGAATTATTTAATTCTTTTATTTTATAAAATCCATTATTTTGATTTATGTAATAATCTTTTATAGATTTATTTTTACTTAATATTTCTGAGTATTTTTCTTCAGTTAACATAGAAGGAATAATATGAATTAAATCATATATAAAATTCTTTTTTATATTTTCTCCATATAATCCTGGTAAATGAATAATTAGATAATTTTTTATATTTTCACTTATCCATTTTTCTAAAACATATCTATTATATCCATATGGTTGTAAATTATCTGTTTCTATAACTTTATTTTCATCTATATTATTAGGATTTTTATATACATCTATAGTAGAAATTAATACGATTTCTTTAGGATTTATTTCTTTTATATTATGTATCGCATTTTCTATAATTTCAAAATCTTTCTTTGGATCTTTATTGGCTAAAAATTTTTGTGCAGGCACCCCTGAATAAACCAACAATTCTGGATTTTTACCATATGCATCAGTAATATTTTTTGAATTATATAACTCATCAAAAGAATGAGTTTTACATAAATTTGAACCCACAAATCCTGAATATCCTACAAGCATTTTCACAATTCTATCCTCCTTAATAAAATAGCCCAAATATACTTATCTTTATATATCAATAATATACATTTGTCAATAAGTATTATCACAAAATATGAATATAAGTTATGTTTTTTATTTGTTTTTCTCTTTAACAAATTCACAAATTATATTTGCACAACTTTCAACTCCTATTTTGTCACTATTCATTATCAAATCATAATTAGTAAAATCTTTCCATTCTTTTTCTGTATAATATTTATAATGGTTTGCCCTTAACTTATCAATTCTTTTTATTTCCTTTTCAGCATTAGATTTACCTAATCCATAATATTCTGTTGCTCTTTTTATCTTGCTTTCTTTATCACTATATATAAAAACTTTAACTACATTATCATATTCCTTTAAAATAAAATCAGAACATCTTCCTATTATTACACATGATTGCGAACTTGCTAAACTCTTTATAAGTTCTGATTCCTTTAAAAATAATTCATCAGCATTATTAAGTCCAAAATAATATCCATTATTTAAGCTATCTAATATATCTCTTTTTTGTTCATTACTTTCTATATATTCTTCTGATAATCCCGTTTCATCTGAGATTTTTTTTACCAAATCCTTATCATATAATTTAATTCCTAATATATCTGCAACTAATCTTCCTATATATCTTCCACCAGATCCGTATTCTCTAGATATAGTTATAATTGTTTTTTTACTTAATTTATTATCAGTACTCGTATCATCTATTAGAGCTTGTGTTTGGTATTTACCTTTACCTAATATTTTTAATTCTCTCAACAAAAATCCTCCAGCTAATAAAAAAGCACTACTATCAGCTACAGGTCCTGCATACAAAACTCCATTTAATCCATATATTCCTGATAAAATAATCATTGAAGGAACTAAAAATACTATTTGTCTAGATATTGATAATACAGCACTTATGATACTCTTTCCAATTGCTTGAAAGAAAATTCCTGATGGTATTTGAATTCCATTTACAATACATAGTAGTAAGTATGTTCTAAAAGCCATACAAGCAAATTCTATATAGTTTTCATCTCCGCTTCCAAATAATCCAATTAACTTATCAGGTATTGTTTGGAACAATATAAATGCTATAGTACTAATACTTAAACTCACAGCTAAAACTCTTTTTAATGTTTGTTTTACTCTATCAAATTTACCAGCACCATAATTATAACCAAATATAGGTTGTGTACCTGCAGCTATACCTATTATAATACTATTTAAAATTTGACTTATTTTCATAACAATTCCTATAACAGTTATTGGTGTTTCTGAACCAAATTTTGAATCATTACCATACTTTTTAAGTAAATTATTCTCTGTAGCCATTACAACAACAATACTCATTTGAGTAATAAAACTACTTAAACCAAGTGCAGTTACCTTTTTTACTATACTAAATTTAATTTTAAAATCTTTTTTCCTTAAATTGATTGATTTAAATTTTTTTATATATAATATATTTAATACAAATGTAACTATTTGACTAATTATAGTAGCAACTGCAGCACCTTTTATTCCAGTATGTAATATAAAAATGAATATTGGATCTAAAATCGTATTCAATACTGCTCCGAAAACCATTGAAATCATTGAATATCTTGGACTTCCATCTGCTCTAATTATCGAATTTAAAGTTGTTCCTATCATCATAAAAGGTAGCCCAACTCCAATTATATAACCATAATCTAAAGCATACTGTCTTAATATATCAGTACACCCAAAAACATTAAGTAATTGTGGCAAGAATATTAAAATACCTAAAGATAATCCAATTGCTAAAATTGTTAAAACTGCAATTCCATTTCCTACACCTTTGCTAGCTTCCTCTTTCTTTTTTTCTCCTAATTTCAAACTTAAATATGCAGATGAACCATCTCCATACATTAAAGCAAAAGCTAAACATATCATTGTTAGAGGGAATACGATATTTGTAGCACCATTTCCATTTGGTCCAACTCCCCATCCAACAAAAATTTGATCAATTATATTATATAATGAATTAACAAGTAATGATATTATACAAGGGATAGAAAATTTTATCATTAATTTTCCTATTTTTTCATACCCTAAAATATTTTCTTCTTTTCCCATTTCTCCTCCTCTTTACTGCAAAAAAATAAACACTAAATTTTAGTGTTGCATATTCTTATTTTATATTGGATTTTTTCCCACCAATTATTATAAAAGCTTTAAATATTATAAAACAAAATTTTGTATTTGTCAAATGAAATTTTTTTCATATACTTATGAAAAAAGTTCGTAAAATTACAAAGTAATTTCCGGTTATGATATTTTAATACTGAAGTAAACTCTACACAAGTAATATATTGAATG
>CANRKJ010000046.1 GCA_947631185.1 uncultured Clostridia bacterium
ATGAGCGCTCCTACATTGTATATAAAAAGAGAAACCATAAAAATATTATGGTTTCTCTTTTTGGATTTTATTTAAAACATTGATTTCTATTTAATCATTCTATATTCAGAATATTTTTTATAACTATATATTAAAACTGCTAAAACTATTACACCTGGCAATATAAATAATTTAAATCCTGCAGCTGGTAAAGCTCCATTAGCTGTATTAGGATTAGCTGATTGTCCACCTAAAGAAGATTCACCATTTGAGCTTCCGCCTGCACTTGATCCTCCATTTGAACTTCCTCCTGCATTAGAACCACCATTTGAGTTTCCACCTTCATTAGTTCCACCATTTGAATTTCCACCTTCATTAGTTTCACCATTTGAGTTTCCACCTTCATTAGTTCCGCCATTTATATTTCCACCTGCGTTTCCTTCTTTATTTGTATCGTCATCATCTGTATTAGTATTTGTATCATTTGTATTTGTATTATCTTCATCATCTGGTTCTATCTTATCTTCTATAAAAACAGTAACATTTGAATCTGAAGATTTTCCTGTATCTGCTGTTAAATTATTTCTTAAATCTTCTGCTGTAACTTGTGTAATGAAGTCAGCAGAAATTGATATTGCTTTATCTATATCAACATTTAAATCAGATTCTGGAACTGAATTTTTTACTTTAAATTTTATATCTAACAATTTATTTTTTGATTTTGTTAATGGTTCTTGCATATCTATAAAAATTTTATAGTCACAATCAGTTGTTAAATTTGAAAATACAACTTGATCTTCTTTTGCACTGTTAACATCTTCAACTTTTAATGTATTTTCTCCAACTGTGACATTACCATTTTTAGTAACTATACTATCTACACTAAGTTCATTTAAAATATCTTTATTTATATTTATTTTTAATTCTACTTCATCTACACCCTTATTAGTATAATTTAGCTTGTCTAAATAAACTGAAACAGTAAATTCCTCACCTTTCTTTAAGGTTGTTTTTGAAGCTGTTGCAATTATACTAGCAGAAACTGTAGCATATGCATAGTTAGCAATAAATATGAAACTAATTAACAAAATAGATATTATACCTAACTTTCTCATATCATCTCTCCTATTTCTATTTGGCGTGTTATTCACACGCCACTATTATTATTCTGCAATATTAGACAATTCAGCATTAAAGTTTTCTATTAATCCTGCTCTATAGTATAACAATTGAGCTGTTTCATATGTTCTAACACTACCATCTTGATTTAAATCTGCTGCTTTAAAATTAGAAGTTTCTTTGAATGCATCCATCAAACTTACTCTTTCATTTTCATCTTTAATATCTGCATATAATGTTCCATATTTTAATGCTCTAGAATATCCTGAGTCTATTGAGTCTACCTTTCCATTTCCATCAACATCACCTAATACAACAACATCATATACTTTTTCTTTACCTGATTCCATAGTTACAACTACTTCTGAAGTATATACTTTTTTATTATCATTTTCGAAATTTTCTTTTCCGTCTATGCTTTTTACTTCAACACCTAAATTAGATAATACTTTTGCAAGTGATGAATTTGTAGAATTTGGTTGAGCCACTAATATGAAGTTATCATCTCCATCTTTATAAACAGCTATATTGTCTGCTTTTAATTCATTTGATCCATTTTCTTCTTCTTTGTTGTTATCTTCTTTGTTGTTATCTTCTTTTTCATTATCGTCTTTTTCATCATCATTGTTGCCATCTGATGGATCAGGATTTAATTCTGTATTACCTGAACTTGATCCTTCTCCTACTTGATATTCTATATAACATGTTGTTCCATTTCCAACAGAAGGAGTATTTGTCTCATTATTATTTACACCACTTAATACTGTTTGGATAGTAACAATTCCTTCATTAGTACCTTTTTTATAACTTGTAAATATAACTGATCTACCATGTTCATCTACTGTTCCTGTTTCTGGAACAACTCCATATGTTGTATGATATGGATCCATTTCTTCAATATTTCTAAATATTGGAGGTAATTCAATTGTAACAACACTGTTATTAGTTACATCTACTTGACCTGCATTTAATCTAACTGTTTGATTTGCAAAAGAGAAATTTATTCCTTTACCCTCTTTTATATATTCAGCTAAACTGCTATAATCAGTTCTTTTCAATTTTCCAATGTATTTATTAACAAAATCAGTTAAATCTGAATAATAATTTCCAGCAAAACTAATTTCGTTTAGTTTATCAAAGTAACTTATAAAGTCGAAATCAAATACACCACTAAATAAACAATTATTTAAATATAATTTTTTTAGATTTGGAAGTGTTCCTCTTAATCCTTCATAAGTTTGTAATTGGTTATATCCTAAATTTAATGACTCAAGCCACTCGATTGATGACCAATTTACATCTTCTATTGTTGTTAATAAGTTATCAGATGCATTTAATGATAATAATTTTGTTAATGTATCAATTGTTGCTAATGATTCTATGTCATTTACTGAAATATCTAAATCTTTAAGTCTAGGCAACTCTATAACTACTTTTAACATTTCATCTGTATTATTTGCAATTAGTCTCCCTGTAACTTCATAAACTTCATTATAATCGCTGTATCCAGAGTACATACCTGAATCTGCTAATGGATCTTCTGAATTTATACCTGTGCTATCCATCTTTTTAATTTCGTCTAAACCTTTAATCAAATTAGCTTTTGTTATTTCTTCCTTTATAGCTTGACCACAATTCTTATTAAATTGACTAATTGGTCCTCCTTCAGTAGCTCCACCATCTTCAGATGTATGAGGTGTAAATGATATTTCATAAACACTTGCTAATTTTTGAGTAATAGCTTTAGCTACTTCTTCAGAAATTATTTTTTCTTTTTCAAAACTTTCTAATTTTTGAAGTTCATTAATAGTAACTGAAATCAACTCATCTTTAGACAAATCTGAATATACTGTTTTATATGGAGCTGTTTCATCAACATTTTTTAACATTGCATATAATTCAGCAGTTTGACCAGTAGCCATATTATATGATTTGTCATAAGCTTTTTCTAATTTCTTTAGTATTTTATTAATGTTTTTAATATCATCATCTGCTGTATTTTTTAATTTGTCAACTTCCTTCTTTAAATTATTAATTTCTTCAGTTTGGTCTTGAGTATGCTCTCCTGCTGCATCATATGCTGCTTTTTTAGTATTATATTCTTCTAGTTTATCTAAATAATTTTTTATAGACTCTCTATAATTAACTTTTTCTCCATTAAATCCAACTTCTGCACTTGTAAGTTGATTTATTAAGTCGCTTATTTCTTTTCTAATTTTTTCTTCTTCAATACCTTTGTTGGTCTCAAGTTCAATAATTCTTTCTATTGAATCAATATAATTAAATGAAACATCTAACTCTGTTTCTAATCCAATAAATTTTTCTAATCCTGTTAAATCTTTAATTTTTTCATTTTGGCATATTAAAGATTTAATGTGATTTCTTAAATCATCAATAGAAATAACTAATGTTAATGCTTTATCATATGCTGCATTATATAAATTTCTATCTAATTTATCATCATCAGGTGCAACATCTAAATTATCTGGATTTGTTTGTGAATTTTTAGTTAATTGTTCTTTTACACATTTATAGAAGTTTTCATCTTTAAATACTATTCCTCTTTCTGTTTCATCTACAAATATAAAATATAAATTAATTTCACTATCATAATATTTATGTTTTGAATTTACAACTTTTGCATTAACATAATACATCATTCCTGCTTTTTTTGCTGTGTAAATATCATTCCAATTAAATTTAATCTTATCTTCTTCATAATCTACAATATCTGTTCCAACTTCTGTTCTATTCTCAAATGCTTTTTTAATTTTACCTCCTGTTGTATCCCACATTTTTCCATCTGTTTTATATGTAGCAATATCAACATCAATACTCTCTAAATTTAATTCAGAAATCATTCCATCTAATAATTGATTATTCTCAGGCAAATCTGATTTATCTTTAACAGAATCTTCAGAAGGTATTTCAATGATTTTTACATTATCTATATACTGTCTGTTAAGATTTTTATAATCTAATCCATCAACATTAAGCCATGAAAAACCATCTATTCTATTAGTAGATAAGTCTAAACTAGATAATGATGAAAATCCATTTATTATATCTAAGTTACTATCTAATGTTAAGTAGTTACCAGATAAATCAAGAGTTTCCAATCCAGTAAAGACTTCTAATCCTGTTAAATCTTCTATTCCTTTTTCTTTTAAGCTTAATTCCTTTACACTACTAAAACTTGAACCAGATGCAGTTATTGTTCTTAATAAATCATTATATGTAAAACCTTTTATATTATTGTTTTTCATATATTCAGAAACTGCAGTATAAAGTTCACTGTTTAAAGTAATTGTATTAGATTTAGTTTCAGCTGCATATACTCTAGCCAGAGGTGATATACAATTCAATAGCATAATCAGCATTACAACTACTGAAATCAATGTTTTTCTTTTCATAAATAAAATCCTCCCTATTCATTTCTTTATATCCATAATAACTTTTAGGGATTTTTTTATCAAGTCCTTATTTCCCTAGAAAATTTTACCAAAACCTTAAAAAGCAGTTAAAACCGCCTTTTGGGCGGTTCCGTTAATAATATTAAGTTTTCGTCACATTTCTATTACTTTTTTGTAACATTATTGTATATTATATATTTTTTTTGCATTTTCCGTAGTTTTTTTGGCAATTTCTTCCAAATTTAATTCTTTTATTTCAGATATTTTTTTTGCAACAAACTCAACTTTACTTGGATCATTCCTACTTCCTCTATATGGTTCTGGAGTAAGATAAGGTGAATCAGTTTCTATAAGGATTTTATTTAAAGGTACTTCTTGTACTGCTAAATCAGGTTTAGCATTCTTAAAAGTTATAACCCCACTAAAAGAAATATAATATCCTAATTTTAAACCTTCTTTAATTAATTCCACATTAAGAGGGCAACAGTGAAATATACCTTTCTTATTACAAGGTAACACATTTTTAAGTATATCTATTGTATCACTTATAGCATCTCTAGTATGTATTACAATTGGAAGTTCTAATTTATTAGCAATTTCTATTTGTCTAACAAATACTTCTTTTTGTAATTCTTTATTATCTTTATTCCAATAGTAATCAAGTCCTATTTCTCCAATTGCCACTATTTTTTTATACTTTGCAATTTCTTTAATTTCATCTAATTCCTCATATACATTATCATTTATATCATTTGGTGATATTCCAGCTGTACAGTATATAAAATCATATTTTTTTGCTATATCTACAGCATCTTTGCTAGACTGTAAATTATATCCTATACAAGTTGTGTATTTAATACCTTTATTATAATTTTCTAAAATTATTTTATCTCTATCTTCTTTAAATTTTTCATCATTATAATGTGCATGTGAATCAAAAAATTCCATATTTAACCTTATTCCTTCCTAAGGCATATATTAGATTGGAAAAGAATTAAATTTTAAACGAAGTTTGCCTCCGCGCAACGCCAAAAATTGTAATTACTTTTTCAACCGTTTCACCTTTCTATTATAAATTATATTAATATTGTAGAAACTGCTATTGCAAAAGTTCTGCAATGAGATATACTAATATCTATGCTTTGTAAATTCGGTATTTCACATTTTAAGTTAACATAAGGTCTGCCATTTTCGTCATTTAAAATTTCGTATTCTTTCCATTTACATTCTTTATAATAAAAACTAATAGATTTAAAAACAGCTTCTTTTGCTGCAAATTTTCCAGCATAATGTTGATATTTTTGTTTCTTATGTTTTTCGCAATATTCAATTTCTTTTTCAGTAAATATTGAATTTAAAAAAGTATTTCCAAATTTTTCTATTGCTGTTTTTATTCTATCAATTTCTATAATATCTGTACCTGTTTTTATTTGCATTTTTTCCCTTTCTATTTTTATTAATTTACATAATTTCCTGCAGATTTTTTATTTTGGCGGGCGCCCAATGAGCGCCCCTACAAATTATATAATACATAAATAATATATAATTTTTTGATTTTATGGGTGTATAGGCATTCATCAGACGCCACATAAAATTTATACATCAAAACACAAAATCCATATTCATTCTGTTGGGGCGTTCATCGGACGCCCGAAAAAATTTGTACATCAAAATACAAAATTTATGTTCATTCTGTAGGGGCGTTCATCGGACGCCCACATAAATTTATACATCAAAATACAAAATTTATATTCATTCTGTAGGGGCGCCCATCGGACACCCGCATAAAATTTATATATCGAAATACAAAATTCATATTCATTCTGTAGGGGCGTTCATCGCACGCCCGCATAAAATTTATACATCAAAATACAAAATTTATATTCATTCTGTTGGGGCGCCCATTGGGCACCCGAAAAATTAAAAGATGGGCGAATAGCCCATCTTTATTATATTTATATACTAGCTATTGTGACATTACATATATTAAGAATAATATATTTATTGTATTAAATATTAATGAAAAAACTAAAAGAATCATTATAAGCGAAAAATAAACATTATTTTTTTCAATATTTAAATCTTTATAAATTACTTCATATTTTCTTTTTACTTCATTATAAATATCATCTAATCCCAAAACAGTTTTTAAAGCTCTGTAATAAATAATTCCATTATCTACAGTTGTAATTTCTTGTTCCCAAAAAAGCTTGGTAAATGTAATAAATTTTTGTCTTAATATTGATAATTTATTATAATCTTTAAATTCTAGGTTAATTTTATTTAGAAATATTTTCTGATACAATCCTAAAATATAAGTATATAAATATTGATTTTCATATTCATACGGCAATTTAGTATAATTATAAGTATCTATTGATGAACATATAATATTAGAACTCATACCTGTAATACCTGTTCTAGTATATTTTAAATTATCTAATATATACAAATTATGCTCTAAGTTTGCTTTATTAAAATCTGATGCAAAATTACTAGGTAAAATATTTGCATATTTGAAAAATTCATTCTCTATATTATCAAAACTATTTCTTTCATTCCAACCATCTCTTTCTAAACATATATATCCAAAAGTATAGAATTGAGAATTTGAAATATTGCAATTTAATGTATTTTTATTTTTATCAATACCAGTTATTTTTGAAATCAGTCTAGAAATATCAGAAACAGATTTAAAACTATCTGTTTGAATTTTAATATTTTCAAAATTTTTTAAAGAATAACAATCTGAATTTATATCTCTAAATCTATAATTAAAATTCAATAAATCACTGAAATTAGACTCATGTTCTAAAATAGTTTTCATAATAAAGAAACATATTCCTGTATTAAAGCATATTATGTCTATCTTTTCTATATTAAAGAATATTCCTTCCTTATTATCCACTTTGCCCTGAATATCTTTTTCAAGCATGTATGAAAAACACGCACAATTATGTTTTGAAACTATTTTAGCTTTTTTTTCTGGTGACTGATTTTTAAATATTTTTAATTTATCATCTCTAAGTTCAAATGTAGGAAAAAGTTCTGTCCTAATTTGTGGCAAAAAATATGAATATATATCTAAATCTTTTTCTTTTTGAAAAATTTTAAATTCACAGTTTTTGTCTTTAAACAATCTCAAAATATATTTTTCATATTTTGTTTCTTCTATAACATATGGATATACAAAATATGTATATTGGTATTTATTCTTTAGTTCCACTATTTTTCCTTCTTTCTTTAGTACTCAAAATTGTTATTTAGTATAACAATTTAAACTTAAATCTTTATACAAATGCCAGTCTGAAATAAAATCAATATATAAATAATCATCTAAATTTACACTTGGTTCTAATAGTACAGAACCATTTGGTTTTAGTACTCCCCAAACACCATCTTTTTTCACTGCACAATATCCATACTCATTTTGTTCCATAGCATCATCATATTTACAATCTACAATTCTTTCTCCTTTGTTATTCTCATACCCGTATTTGCCATTTTCTTTTACTAAGAATAAAGTTCTTGTTGGTAAAACATCTTGTGCCTTCTTTTCTTCTAAATTAAAGTTATAATATTTATATTCGTCATTTAATCTTACTCTAATATAACCTTTTTCTTCATTAATTTCTGAAATTATAACATTTGTTAAAACTACTTTAAGATTTTTATCTATAATCTCAGTTGCATATTGCTCATTGTCTGCTTGTATAAAATTGCCATTTTTTATAGAACTCATTGATACATAATTAAAATCAATTTTTGTAGAATTATCTAAACCAATTACTCCATATTTGTCACCTTTTTTTGCGATGTAATTATCTTCAAAGCAATATGTTAAATAATCATATTCTGCAGGAATTTTTGAAGCACCTGTATTATCTAAGACTCCATATTTTCCTGCAATCTCAACAATAATATTGTTTCCATCTATCTCAGAAACATTCTCAAAACCTGTATCAAGAACTGTACTTCCATCTGAATTTACAATTTTATGAGTTCCAGCTTCTGTAACAACATACATATTGTTTCCAAAAACATGATCTATATTATCATATTTGTTTTCAAAAACAACTTTTTTATCTGGCATAATTATTCCACATTTTTGATTTTCATCTTTTACGATATATCCATCTGAATAATCATTTGTTAAACTTGAAATATCTACATAATTTGGTTCTATTATTATTTCACCTAAACTATTTATTAAACCTTTTTTCCCATTTTTTTCAATTATAATGCTTTTTTCAATTCCTTGAATAGAATATATGTTATCATATTCTGGTGATAAAACTAATTTTCCATTATAATCAATTAAACCATATTTTCCTTCATCATTTTGATATTTTAATATTCCTGTTTCATACCAAATATCATTTTTAGAATTATTTTCAATTGCTTCTACTTTTTTATAATCTCCTAAAATTTCTTGACCTTTTTCATTTAGAACTTTTGTATCATAAGTACCATTATTATAATCAACATTATAAGTACAAATAAATACATCTTTATTTTTATCTGGTATTATAATCATTTCGTCATATTCTGGATTTATAATTGTCTTTCCTTGGTTATCTATAACTCCCCATTTATCATTTGTATAAACCGTAAAGTATGTAGTTTGTACGGAAATTTTTTTAGTAGTTACTTTTTTAGTTAATGCATTTTTTATTGAAATTATAACCATAATAATTGCTAATAGAGCAATTACAGTTGCAGCAACCTTTTTTAAATTTAATTTTGGTTCATTATCATAATGACTTCCTTTACCATTAACTCTATTCATTTTAAAAACCTCTCTTTATAAATCTGTTGTCTGTTTTCTTACGGATTATGCAAATCCCATATTATTGCACTTAATATATCATTTTCTTTACAAAAATACAATAGATTTTTAAAATAAATAAGAAAAAACAGGAGTCCACGCATTTTGAATACATTATATCATGATTAATACATATAGTTTATTAATATTGAATTCGTTAAACAGGATATTTGAAAAATAATTTTGTTTTTGGCGGGCGCCCAATGAGCGCCCCTACAA
>CANRKJ010000047.1 GCA_947631185.1 uncultured Clostridia bacterium
TCAAGTTTATACATAAGTGAAATTTTCGCTAATAAAATAATCTTATTTTTGGGTGAAATTTTCAAAAATTATTGACAGAAATATAATAAAATTGCTATCTAAAATTATGTAAAATCTCAAATTTGACAAAAGACAAATAATAGGTTACAATATAAAACATATTTAAGAGTTTATCTAGGAAATAATATTCCGAGCGATAAAAGACAATTAAGAATAAGTTAGTTGTTTACACGAAGTGAGATATAAAGTCTTGCAAAGGAGTCTTAAAAGATTTTTTTGTGAGATTTATTTTTTTTAGGAGTGATTAAAGTGCAAGATATTATAATTAGAAATGCAACTATTGAAGATATTGAAAAAATCGCCGACATAAAAATTGAAGGTTGGCAAACTGCATATAGAGGAATTATAGACGATGATTTTCTTGATAATATGAATATAGAAAAAGAAATCGAGAAAAGAAGGAACAATATAGATAATGGTGTAAATATTATAGTAGCTGAACTAGATAAGAATATTGTAGGATTTTGTTTGTATAGAAACTATAATAAAGATACAGAAAAATATCCTGAGGCAGATTGCGAAATTTCTTCTCTTTATATAACAAGCAAATTAAGAAGAAATGGGATTGGAAGAAAACTTATGCAATATGTTATAGAACTATTGAGAAAAGAAGACAAAAAACAAATGATTTTAGGTTGCTTGAAGGAAAATTATCCATCAAGAGCATTTTATGAAAAAATGGGTGGAAAAGTTATAAGTTATGATAAATTTAAAATTGGAAACAAAGAATATGGATTAGTAATATATGAATATAATTTGAAAAAGATAAAAATTGAGGAGTGATGATAATGTATAAAAAAATAGAGCCTAATAATAAAATTTTTGAAAATCCTGAATTTCAAAAAGATAAATACAAGTTTAATTTAATATTTAAAAATTTAACAAGCCCAGATTTAGAACTATATAGTGATGAAAAAAATTATATGCTATGTAGAGGATCAAAAAATCTACCTACTTGGATTTGGACTAGCGATGGTTTTGATAAATCTAAAATAGGAGAGATAGAAGAATTAATCAAGATATATTTAACTGACAATGAAAGAGATAAATTTACATGTAAAAAAGAATTATATGATTTACTAGTTGAAAGAAAATTTGATAATTTAAATACTGATGATTATTTTGAAATGGGATTTTTGATATGTTATCATACAAAAGTACCAAAAATATGTGATGGTGTTTTATCCAAACCAACTGCAAGTGATGGCGAGGTATTAGCAAAATATTGGTATGATGATAATATGGAAATGAATAGTGCTACTCCGATTACAATGGAACAATCAAAAAAAGATGTTGAGACATTTATTTCTGATGATAAATTTTATGTGTTGAAAAATGCAGAAAACAAAATAGTTTGTATGGCTAGTTACAGAATAACAGAAGAACAGGCGAAAATTAATCATGTTTATACACCTACTGAAGAAAGAAAAAAAGGTTATGCTACAAATTTAATATATTTTATGACTAACGAAATACTAAAAAAAGGTTTAGTTCCATTATTATATACAGATTATAACTATATACCATCAAATAAAGCATATATAAATGCAGGATATGAAGACAAAGGTATATTAATTAATTTTAGTTGTAGCAAAGTTAAAAAGAAAATTTTGTGATTTTGGAGGTAAAGTATGATAACAGATAGTTTTGATAATAAATCAGAAGCAAAAATCAATCCTAAATTTAATGAAGATGCATATAAGTTAGATGTATGTATTTTGACATTTTCAAATGTTATCGAAGAATATGTTTTAAACAATTATAAATGTGAAAAAATAGGCGAGATAAAAGATGCAGCAGATACTAGATTTATATATAAAATAGATTATAAAGGTAAAAAAATTGGTTTCTTTAAAACTTATGTTGGAGCACCATCTTGTGTAGGTTCAATAGAAACATCATCTTCACAAATAAAGACAAAAAAATTTATTATTTTTGGTGGAGCAGGATGTTTGAATAAAGAAATAGCACACGGTAAAGTTATGGTACCAACAGAAGCATATAGAGATGAAGGCACATCTTATCATTATGCTGAAGCTAGTGATTATATAAAAGTAAAAAATCATAATATAGTTTCTGAATTTATGAGAGTAAATGAAATACCTTATATTGAAGGAAAAACTTGGACAACAGATGCTTTTTATAGAGAAACATTAAATAACTTTGAAAAAAGAAAGACTGATGGTTGTATATCAGTTGAAATGGAGTGTTCAGCGGTTCAAGCAATGTGTGATTTTAGAAATTTAGAATTTTATACATTCTTTACAAGTGGAGATTTATTAGATAGTCCAAAATGGGATGAAAGACATAAAAAAGGAGAACTTGAAGGAACACAACATGATTCTACACATTTTGATATTGCAATAGAACTAGCTAATTATGTAAGTGAATTATAAGATGTTATAATTAAAACAGAAAGATTAATATTAAGGCAATGTAGTAATGATATATCTAAATAAAAATTATTATATAGTTCTTGAAAAAATGTAAATATTATGTTATATTATCAATAACTTGATTGATATTTATATCAATCGCAAAGAGATTTCGGAGTGGTAGATATCTACACCACCCGAGCCAAAAAGGGAAGCAAATAAGAAGCTTCTCTTTTTTTTGAGGTTAAAAGCCGAACGCTCGTAGAAGCGTGGCTGTTAACTGCTGAGGAAATGAAGCGCCGCCGGTGGCGGAGGAAGCGAGTTTCCGAAGGTATAAAAACTAGCGATTATGGCTTACGAAAGTAAGCTGTAATCGATTAAGTTTTTAAACGTAAATGTTGCAAGAAATTGTATTATTTTGAATTTTTCTATCAGTTTTATTTTAATATTTACATTAAGAAAGTGATAAACTATATTTTACTTTTGCAATCTACCAAAAATTAAGAATTTAAAAAAAGAAAAAAATTAATTGACAAACACAAACAAATGTTTTATAATGATAAACAAATGAAATTACTGAAAAAGAATACAGTATGCTAACAGAAGATGAAAAGAGATTTTATCAAAGAGATTTAACTAGAAAAGGCAATTATTCACTTAATCAAACGGCAAAAAAAGCAGGAGTTAAAAATTTTGATAAATTTCATAATTGCGGTTATAAAGGATTATATAATGGTGAAACAGCGGATGATATTGCAAAAAGAAAAGGATTAAGATATAGAGAAGATATATTATATTTTGTGATATTTCTAGAACAGAGATTCCAATGGAAACGTTGATTTGATGGTTGCAAATTAGGGATGTTATGATATAATAATCACAGCATATTTCATTCCAAAAGATGAAATTTCAAAACTAGGTAATATAAAAGTTTTAATAAATAATGCAGGAGAGCCATCATTCAAATTACTAACTGAGTATAAAAAAGATGACATAGATAGATGTTTTAAAGGTTTAGAAGGAATGATTTTATTCTCTGGAAAAACATTAAAATTAGACAATGTATTAAGTGAGGCAAATTTAACAGTTGCTGATATTGTTATAGAAAGAAATTAAAAAAAGAGGAGAAAAAATGAATTTAATTTGTGTATATGGTGCAGTAAATGATAAAATTGAAGAAGGCTATAAACAAGCAGGAATAGAATTAGGAAAAATGATAGCCAAAAGAAATTATGGTTTGGTATATTCGGGAATGAAAAGTGGAATATCTGGAGCAGTTGCTAAAGGTGTAGCATCTGAACAAGGAAAAGCTATATTAGGTGTTATGCCTGAATTTTTTAGAGAAACTAAAAAAAGTGAAATATTTGAAGGTTGCACAGAAAAAATATTTACAAAGGATATTTCTGCAAGAAAAGAAGTAATGAAACAGAAATCTGATGCCATAATTATTGCACCAGGTGGCGTAGGAACATTTGATGAACTTTTTGATGCTATATGTACTAAAAGATGGGGGCTTATGGATAAGCCTATAGTTATATATAACATTAATAATTATTATAATAATTTAATTGAAATGTTGGATTATGCAATAGAAACGAATTTTGGAAAAGAAAATTATCGAGAAACTTATAAAATATTTGATAATCTTGAGGATATGTTTGATTATATAGAAAAATATAATAAATAATTTTAGAATGGAGAATTTATGAAAATAAAGAAATTCAGTCAATTAACAGAAAGTGAATTAAACCATTTAATAGATATACATTATAATTATTGGGTAAAATTTAATCCAAAAATGCAGAAAGAGAATACGATATATAAGTTTTCTAAATTATATACTAAAGATGAATTGCCATTTGGTATTGTATTGATTGATGATTTAGAAAATATAGTTGGTTTTTGTGTTTTTAAAATAGAAAATTTGAAAAAATATCCTGAAATATATCCATGGATCTCTGATGTAATGATTTTGGAAAATTATCGTGGTAAAGGTTATGGAAAATTACTATTAAAATATGGAGAAGAAATATTAAAAGATTTTGGATATAAAACAATATATGTTTGGACTGACCAAGCACCTGATTTTTATAAAAAACTTGGTTTTACATATAAGCAAGATGTCGAAAAAAATGAAGGTGGCTTTGGAAAACTATTTTATAAGGAAATATAAAATTAAAATGGAAAATTAATTTTTATTACCAATGATATGAAATCCTATAATAAATTTTATAAATTGATAGTTATGGATTTAATAATTGGAAGAAATTAGAGAAAGAACAAAGGGGAGAAATGTAGAATGAAAAATAATTATTTTATAATACATGGAAGTTTTGGAAGTCCATTTGGAAATTGGTTTAGTTGGTTATATGATTTTATATCTAGCAATGGAAAACAAGTATATGTACCACAATTTCCAACAGGTGTAGGATTTCAAAACTACGAAAATTGGAGTAAATTGTTAAAATATTATTTAGAACTAGGTCTAATAAATGAAAATACAACAATAATAGCACATAGTATAGCGCCAATATTTGTTTCTAAATTTTTAACAGAAAATAGAGCTAAAGTTAAAAAACTTATATTTGTATGTGGTTTCAACAACTATTTAGGAATAAATGAAGAATATGATACAGTTAATAAAACAATGTATTTTGATAATTTGCAAGATGTAAAACAACTTGCAAATGAAATAATATGTTTTTATTCAGACAATGATCCATATGTTAAATATGAAGTTGAAAAAGAATTTGCTGATACTATTGCAACAGAGCAAATTTGTATTGCGAATGCAGGACATATAAATAGTGAAAGTGGATATGATACTTTTGAGGATATAGTAAATTATTTATAGCAATATAAATAACAAAATTTAGAGGTAATGTTCAATATGAATGATTTTACTATTGACAAAAGTAAGACACACAAAAGTAGAATAAATACTTATACTTTTGAAAATAATATAGGGCAAATTGCTAGGAGCAAACCGCTTGACAAAGGAATTGATTTTTATGAAATGTCGATAAGTCCTACACCAGAATTGATGAAAATAGTAGCAGAGAGAACAAGGAAATGAAGAATTTGAAAGATAATATAATTACAAGTGTATTTTTTTAGAAGTTCTATATAATTGACCCAAAATATCTTAATGTTAAAAATGAAAGGATTGATGCAAATATGTTAAAAGAAAAATATGAAAAATGGACTAAAGAATTTATGGAATCATGGAAAAATTTAGATTGGAAAAGAACATTGGATTTATTGTCAAAAGATGTAAAATACTATGAAAATCCAATAGACGCTCCATGTAACAGATTTGAAGAAGTAGTTAAATTATGGGAAGTAGTAGCAGATAATCAAAAGGATATAGATTATAGATTTAACGTTTTAAGCTATTCTGAAGAATTATGTATTATTAATTGGCAAATGACAAGAATAATGACAGGTAGTAATCAAAAACAAGAAATAGATGGCATATTCCAAATATCATTAGATGAAGATGGATTATGTTCATATTTTAAACAATGGAGATATACAAGATAGAAATGGGGGAATGATAATGAAATTAAAAGGTAAAGTTGCATTAGTAACGGGATCTTCAACTGGAATTGGAAAAGCTGTTGCAATGTTATTTGCAAAAGAAGGAGCAAATGTAATAATTTGTTCTAACACATCAAGTGAAGAAGGAAATGTAGTATTAAAAGAAATCAAAGAAACTGGTTCAGATGCTATTTATATTCAAGCAGATTTAACAAAAGAAATTGATATAAAAAATATGTTTAATAAAATTAAGGAAAAATATGGAAAACTAGATATATTAATTAATAATGCAGGAAGGACTTTTAATACTCTATTTAAAGATATAACAGAAGAAACAATAACAAGAGATATAAATACAAATTTAACATCTGCAATTTTATGTTCTAAATATGCAGTAGAGCTAATGAATGACGAAGGGTGGATTGTGAATACATCTTCAATAAGAGGAATAGATTATTCAGGAAGAGCAGGAATTATAGGATATTGCTCTGCAAAGGCAGGAATAAATAGTTTAACAAAAACTTTAGCGATGGAACTAGCACCTAAAATATATGTTAATGCTGTTGCCCCTGGATTTGTTTATACTAATTATATGAATTCAGTAACAGAAGAAATGAAACAATCATGGCTCAAAAATATTCCTATTAACAAATTTATTGAGCCAGAAGAAATTGCAGAAGTTTATTTAATGTTGGCTACATCAAGAATATTTACGGGTTCAATAGTAACTCCTGATGGAGGTTATTCATTATTAAATAGATAAATAATGTAAATAAAATATTTTAATTAATTTATAAACCTCAAATTAATATAAAAATAAATTTGAAAACTATTGAAAAAATATTGGGTTGCCAGAAAATTGGTATAATCTTTATTGTTTATATCATCTGTAGGGGCGCTCATTGGGGAGGCTGTTGAAAAAGTCGATTATTTTAAATTTTACAAAAAGTACAATTTTTTTATCCCCACTTTTGCTTTAGATTTAATATAAAATTATAAATTTATCTCCACTTTATATGACATTTTTGAATAAAATAGGGATTCAGTTTTGGTAAACATAATTTTTACAAAAAATTTGCACTTTTTCAACAGCCTCTCATTGGGCGCCCGCAAAATTAAAATTTTTAATATAGTAAATGTAATTTGTATGAGCAAGAAAAATATTAGACAAAGAAGAAAAATAAAGGAATTTTATTATGGAAGAAAAAATATTTTATGATAGTGATAACAATATTAAATTATGCGGAATACTTAATAAATCTAATAATGATAAAATTGTTATAATGTGTCACGGAATTAGGGGAAATAAAGAAGAATGTGGTAGTTTTACATATTTAGCAGAAAAACTACATCAAGAAGGATATAGTTCTTTCAGATTTGATTTTAATGGACATGGAGAGAGTAGCGGAAAGGATTTTGAAATGACAATTTCCAAAGAAATATCAGATCTTAAGAATACAATTAATATGCTTAAAGAAAAAGGTTATAAAGAATTTGTATTATTAGGTGGAAGTTTTGGAGCTAGTATTGTCTCATTATTTCCATATAACGAATTTGATAACATAAAGGGTATCGTATTGTGGTATGGAGCTCTTAATTATGATTACATCAAATATGGAAACTTATTTACAGAGGAAAACAAAAAAGTTGCAGAGAATAATGGATTTTATATTTCAAAAAGTATAAATAGTGGAAAAGATTTTAAATTAGGATTGCAATTATTTAATGAAATAGATAGGTATAAACCTTATGAAGAATTACAAAAATGTGATTTACCAAAATTATTTGTACATGGAGAAATAGATAGTGCTGTTCCATATAAATTATCAAAAGAAGTAGCAGAAATGTGTACTAATGCAAAATTTGAACTTATAGAAAATGGAGAGCATACATTTCAAAATTCAAAAGAAGCAATAGAAAAAGCTGTTGATGTAACAGTAAAGTTTATAAAAGAAACAATGTAATTATAGGATTTTCTAACACCAGACAAAGGGACGGAGCTTTTGTCTATTGTTAGAAAATGTCAGTAATTAAAAAATATATAGAATGTTAAATAAATTACATTTATACTTTATATACAAATTCAGAAAATCAGGAATAAAGAAGTTATAAAATAAATTACAAATTTTATGGCAATACGAATTTATCTGACTAATAATTGACATAATGTGGAAAATAATATATAATATATCAGTAATCTTTATATTGCAATTTCTTCTTTTTAAGAGGAATTAAAGGCAAAGCTTAAAGATTTAATACAACAATTCTTTATTTACGAAAGGAGAAAAAGATATGTCAAAGGAATTGGTGCTTAAATGCGTATTCAAGCGGAGGAAAGACCATAAGGAATGTCAATGCAATATAATTTTGCCGAAAGGCGAAACAAGTATTTCCAATCAGTTCTTCGAAGACTATACTAATTTAGTAAGTGTGAAGTTACCAGAAGGAATAACAAGCATAGGTAATCGTGCATTCTATAATTGTACAGACTTAGCTAAAGTCGTTTTCCCAGAAGGACTAACAAACATTGGCTATGATGCTTTTTATGGATGTAGAAGATTAGTTGAAGCTACTTTTCCTTACAATCTAAAAAGCATTGAGGATGCTGCATTCCGTGGGTGCATCAGATTAACCAAAGTAGTTTTTCCAGATGGATTAACAAACATTGGTACGCAGGCTTTTAAAGAATGTATCGGATTAGTTGAAGTTACTTTTTCTGACAATCTAATAAGCATTGGCCAGTCTGCATTCGCTGGTTGCCACAACTTAACTAAAGTCGTTTTCCCAGAAGGTCTAACAAGCATTGACGGATATGCTTTCTATGGTTGTAGAAGCTTAACAGAAGTTGTTTTGCCAAAAGGATTAACAAGCATTGGCGAAGGAGCTTTCTATGGTTGTACAGGCTTAACCAAAGTTGTTTTCCCAGAAGGACTAACAAGCATTGGCGAAGGAGCTTTCTATGGTTGTACAGGCTTAACCGAAGTTGTATTCCCAAAAGGACTAACAAGTATTGGCGAAAGGGCTTTCTATGAGTGCAAAGGCTTAACCAAAGTTGTTTTACCTAGAAAGTTCAATGTATGTAGAAATACATTTGATAGGTATACGAAAATAACGCATATGTTTAATTGACATAATTAAGAACAAGGCACAGGAAATAATTTCCTGTGTCTATTTTTTATTGAAAACTTTATATTTATAATTATTGTTATATTTTATCAGATAAATAGTAATTGCACTAAACTGCTATCGCAGTGGTCGTTTTAGTTAGTATAACATAAAAGCAATAAGTTTTCTACTAAATTA
>CANRKJ010000048.1 GCA_947631185.1 uncultured Clostridia bacterium
CAAGAGTTATATATACAGCTCATGGTTTTCATTTTTATAAAGGGGCACCAATTCTAAATTGGTGCCTATTTTATCCTGTTGAAAAATGGTTATCAGCATATACAGATACTTTAATAACAATTAATAAAGAAGATTATGAACTTGCAAAAAAAAAATTTAAAAAATGTAAGGACATACAATACATTCCTGGCATAGGAGTAGACGAAAATAAATTTAACGTAAATATGGATGAAAGTGAAAAAAGAAAATTTAAAGCATCTTTAGGAATACAAGAAACCGACTTTGTTTTAACATGTGTTGCACGACTTGATAAAAATAAAAACCAAGGTTTCTTGATAGATGTTACAAGAGAATTGCTAAAAAAATATAATAATATACATTTACTACTAGTTGGACCAGATGAGTTAAATGGTGAATATCAAAAAGAATCAGAAGATGTAAAAGATAACATTCACTTTTTAGGCTTTAGGGAAGATATTCCTAAAATACTAAAAATTACTAATGTTTCTCTTTCTTCGAGTTTTAGAGAAGGATTACCAGTAAATATATTAGAAGCGATTTGTGCTGGAATACCTGTAGTTGCTACTAATTGCAGAGGAAACAGAGATTTAATAACTAATGGTGAAAATGGATATTTAATAGAAATAAACGATAAAGAAAATTTTGCTAAAGCTATTGAATCAATTTATCTAAAAAAAGATAATTTAATGATAGAAAAAAATAAACAAGAAGCTAGTAAATATGAATTAACTAGCATATTAGAAAAAATGAAAAAGATATACAATATTTTATAAAAAATATGAAACAATATAATGCATTAAATACAATCGTAGGAGAAATATATATCAATGAATAAAATTAAAAATATTTTAAAAGGCAACAGACTAATTTATAAAATATATTATTTTGTATTGAGTACAATATTTAAGTTTATTGGCTTATTTATAAAAGTAGATGACAATATCATTTTGATAAACTCTTTTGCAGGAAGAAAATATGATGATAGTCCAAAAGTAATGTTTGAATACATGAAAACTCAAGAAAAATACAAAAAATATAAAATATATTGGGCTTTTAATCAACCAGAAAAATTTGATATAGATGGAGCAGAAAAAATAAAATGTGATACTCTAAAATATTTTATTATAGCATTAAAAGCAAAATATTGGATAACAAATTCTTCTGTTGAAAGAGGGTTAAAATTTAAAAATAAAAAAACAGTATATATAAATACATGGCATGGTACAGCTATTAAAAAAATGGGAATTGATGCACCTACAACAGCTTTTGAATTTAAAGCAACAAAGCCTAATGTAATGTATGCACAAAGTCAGTATGATATAGATGTATTTTCTAAAGCTTTTCAATATCCTAAAGAATGTTTTGCTTTAGTAGGTTTGCCAAGAAATGATGAATTGTTTAATGTTAGCAACAAAGAAATAGAAAGTATTAGAAATAAACTAAATATTCCTAAAGATAAAAAAGTAATTCTTTATGCTCCAACATTTAGAGAGTATAAAAGGGATAATGGTGGATGTATCATTGCTCCACCTATAGATATAGAAATGTGGAAAAGTAAGTTATCAAATGACTATGTAGTATTATTCAGAGCTCATTATGAGGTAAATAAAGTGCTTGGAATAAAAAATGATGAATTTATATATAACGTATCAGATTATAGTAATCTTAATGAGTTGATGAAGATTTCAGACATTTTAATATCTGACTATTCAAGTATAATTTTTGATTATTCAATATTAAAACGTCCAATATATAGTTATGCTTATGATTTAGAAGAATATACACAAAAAAGAGGAATGTACTTTGATATAGAAAAAGAATTACCTAATGGAATATGTACAACACAAGAAGAATTGCTTGACAATATATTAAAATGTGATTTTGAAAGCCAAAAAACAAAAACAGAAAAGTTTTCAGCAAAGTACATTCAAAATGACGGAAATGCTAGAAAGTATATAGATAAAATTATAGATTAATTAGGAGGAAAAATGAAAAAAGCATTAGTTGTAGGTGGAAATAGTGGCTTAGGATTAGCAATGGTATTTCAATTATTAAAATTAGATTATGAAAAAATTTATATTGTTGGAAAAGATATAGAAATCAAAGATAAGATTCCACAAGATATTAAAGGCTGTTTTGA
Organism: uncultured Clostridia bacterium; assembly: GCA_947631185.1. Lineage (GTDB taxonomy): Bacteria > Bacillota > Clostridia > TANB77 > CAG-508 > Scatovivens. Next base: position 2,162 of record CANRKJ010000048.1, read on the forward strand.
AGAAAGAACAGAATATATCCATTCTAATCTAATTAACTGCGAGTATGATTTTTTAGAAAAATGTGAAGATATAAATACATTAATTTTAACATGTGGATTTGGAAGAGTTGCTCCTTTTGAAGATTTAACAACTGCTGAAATAAATAATATGATAAAAGTTAATGAATTATCCATCATCAATATAATTAAATATTATTATTCAAAAATATTATCAGATAAAGATTTTTACTGTACTGTTATTAGTAGTATTGCTGGAATTATTGCCTCTCCACTATTTTCTATATATGGAGCGACTAAATCAGCTTTGCATAGTTTTATTGAAAATGTAAATATTGAATTACTTGCTAAAAAAAGTAGAAATAGAATTTTAGAAGTTGCTCCAGGTTCTTTGAAAGGAACAAAATTTAATGGTGCTAATAATAGTTCTTTAAATTTATTGGGAAATATACCAGAAGAAATAACAAAGAAAATGTTTAATAGAGAGGAACTTTATATACCAGACTATTCTAAAACTTATAAAAATGTAATTGAAAGGTATAATAATAATTCTAAAGAGTTTGGCTTAAGTAGCTATGAATATAAAATAAATTCAAATAGAAGTAGCAATAGACCTCAAGTTAAAATAGGGTATTTAAGTGGTACATTTGATCTATTTCATATAGGACATCTAAACTTATTAAGACGTGCCAAAAAATATTGTGATTATCTAATTGTTGGTGTTCATGAGAGTGGAAGTTGGAAAGGAAAAGAAACATTTATTCCTTTTGAAGAAAGAGTCGAAATATTAAAAAGTATAAAATATGTTGATAAAGTTGTTATGTCAGAAAGAGAAGATAGTGATGCTTGGACTAAATATCACTATAATTACTTATTTGTTGGAAGTGATTATAAAGGAACCGAAAGATTTAACAAATACGAGGAATTTTTTAAAGATAAAGATGTAGAAATTATTTATTTTCCGTATACTAAGTCAACAAGCAGTACACAGATTAGAAATAAAATAAAAGAAAACTAGAGGAGGTACTTGAAATTGATTAGAGTATTGCATGTAGTCGGTGCTATGAGCCAAGGTGGTACAGAAAATTTTATTATGAATATCTATAGAAATATAGATAGAGATAAAATTCAATTTGATTTTTTAGTAAATAGAGATGGTGTATTTGATAATGAAATTAAAAAATTAGGTGGAAAAATATATAAAATTCCAGCATTGCAAAAGGTTGGGCAAATTAAGTACACAAAAAATTTAGATACTTTTTTTAGTGAACATGTACAAACTTATAAAATAGTTCATTCTCATATAAATCAAGTTTCAGGACTTATTTTGGAAAGAGCAAATAAGGCAGGAATACCTATTAGAATTGCACATATTCACAATAATAAATATGGAAAGAATATATTTGTTAACCTTTATAAGAAATATTTAGGAACAAAAATAAAGAAAAATGCAAATTATAAATTTGCATGTTCAAGAGAGGCTGGAGAGTTTTTGTTTGGTAAAGATTCTGATTTCAAGGTAATAAATAATTCTATAGAAATGAAGAAGTATATTTATGATAAAAATGTGCGAAACAGTAAAAGGAACGATTTAAAAATTGATGAAAATTGTTTCCTAATTGGAAGTGTAGGTAGACTCGTATATCAAAAAAATCCTATTTTTCTACTAAAAGTTTTTTATGAATTCAATAAATTAGAAAACAACTCAAAATTATTATTAATCGGAAAAGGACCACTAAAAGAAAAAATTACTAGTTTTATCAGTGAAAATGGATTAGAAAATAAAGTTATTCTTTTAGAAGATAGAAATGATGTTAATGAATTAATGCAAGCTATGGATTATTTTGTTTTACCTTCTAGATATGAAGGACTAGGGATAGTTTTAATAGAGGCTCAATCAGCAGGATTAAAATGCATTACTAGTAAAAATGTAGTTTCAAAAGAAGCAAAGATAACTGATTTACTTGATTTTTATTCTCTTAAAAATAAACCTGCACAATGGGCAAGATTTATATATGATAATAAGAATTACACAAGAAAAAATATGTATGAAGAAGTTATGCAAAGCGGATTTGATATAAAAAGCAATATAAGAAAAATAGAGGAATTTTACATATATTGTACAAATAATATAGGACAAAATAAGGAGAGAATAAATTGAAAAAAATAATTTTAATTATACCATATTTTGGAAAACTTCCAAATTATTTTCCATTATGGTTAAAATCTATAGAATACAATCCAACAATCAATTTTTTATTAATTACAGATGATAAAACAAAGTATAGTTATCCCAAAAACATTAAAGTAATATATTCACAATTTGAAGAAATACAGAAAAAAATAAAAAATATATTTGATTTTAATGTAAAAATTAATAAGCCATATAAGTTATGTGATTATAGACCTTTTTATAATATTATATTTGATAGTGAAATTAAAAATTATGATTTTTGGGGCTATTGTGACATAGATTTAATATTTGGAAATATTCGAAAATTTTTAACAGACGAGATACTTGAAGAATATGAAAAAATATACACACGAGGACATTTAACATTATTTAAAAATTCATTAAAAGTAAATTCTGCTATAAGATATACAAAAATAAATCCAAATTTTTATAATTATAAAGAAGCTTTAACTACTGATTATGCATGTCATTTTGACGAATGGGGCGGAATAAGTAGAATATTTTTAGAAGAAAATGTTAAACAATATGATAATATAGATTTCGCTGATTTAGATGTAAAAGACTATAATTTTAAGATGCTTTTTGAAGAAAAGTTAAAAAACAAATATGGAATATTTGAGTGGAACAAAGGTAAATTAGAGTTTATCACGAAAAATAATGTAAAAAAAGAAGTAATATATGCACATTTTCAAAAAAGAAAAATGCAAGTTGAAGTATCTAATTTTGAAGCAGAAAAGTTTACAGTTGTTCCAAATAAGTTTCTTAACTATACAAAAGTTGATGAAAAATTACTAAATAAATATACAAATTCAAGTATAAATGTATACATTATTAATAACTTTAAATATTATAAGAAAAGAATAAAAGGAATAATAGAAAAAGCAAAAAATGGTGCGATAAAACAAAGACTTTATAGATTTAAGAAAAAAATCATAAGAAGAAATCAAAAGTAAATAATCGTTATTTACTACTAAATTTTATATACTTAATATACAAAAAATAGAAAAATATTGCACTTAGATGATGAATAAAATTTTATCAGCTTAAAAGTTATAGATATTTAGTAAAAAATGATATGGTTGGAAGCAAGGACAAGTTACAATGTATAGTAAATAAATCATAATAACTATATATTTATTATAGATATTATAAATAACCATATAATGAGATTTTTAAATGTTAAGTAGAGGAGAAAGAATAAAATGTTTTATGTGATATTATTTACGTTTTTACTTCTATGTTGTTATGTATTAAATTTCCTTAATATTAATAGTATATTGATTTCAACTATATTTATAGCTTGTACATCTTTTATATTAATATTAAAAATATTAAATTTAAAAAGTGAATATTTTTTTAAAGTAATCTTGATTTTGGCTTTGTTGGTTAGAATTTTACTTGTTTTTACAGATGTTTATCTATTTAAATTACCAGATTCTAGTGCTGATGCTGATGGTTTCTACAAAACTGCTTACCAATATTATACAAGTGGAGAAAAATTTGATTTTAATGCTTATGGAGGATATTTTACATATATACTCTATTTATTGATGAATATTATTGGTTCGGAGAGAATGGGAGTACAATTTTTAATCTCTTTTTTTTCAATGATATTGTTGATTACTTTAATAGATATTTTGAATAAATTAAATCTTAATTTAAAGTACAAAAAAATTATAATGTTATCTATGTGTTTTATGCCTTATCTAATGTTCTCTAACAGTATTTTACTAAGAGATACTTTAACATCAACACTTTTAATATTATCAATACGAGAATTTATTAATTGGATTTATGATAAAAAAATTAAGTTTTGCGTAAAGTCATGCTTATATGTTATTTTGGCAGCATTACTTCATGTCGCTGTAATATTTACTTTTGCAATATATTCAATTTTTTATGTTTTGTATAATCACAATTTAAAAAAAGTTAAAATTGCTGGAGTAGGTAATATAAAAATTATTATCATTACAATTATTTTAATACTATTTGGAATTTACTTTTTTACAAATTTTAATACAAAATTTTCATCTATTGATTCAGTAGATGATATTTACTTAAAGGTTAATAGGGCAAAAGGAGGATCTGTATATCTAGCAAATGTCAAAATAAATACTTTATCGCAATTAATAATATGGACCCCTGTTAAGTTTTTTTATTTTATCTTCTCTCCTTTACCTTGGAATTGGAGAAACATATTAGATATAGCTGCATTTTTATTAGATGCATGTTTTTACTTATATTTTGTGGTAAGTTATATAAAATCTAAAAACAAAACTTCAAGCTCTAAATGGCTGTTTTTATGTTTCTTGCTAGTTGGTTTTGTTTTTGCACTTGGAACATATAATAGCGGAACTGCCATAAGACACAGATATAATATATTACCTTTTATTGTTGTAGCTTATGCAATAGAATATAGTAAAAAAGAAAACTTTCAAGACAAAAAAGAGAAAGAGATGTTAATTTAAATGTAAAAATTAAATGACTATAATAAATAGTAAAAAAATAATGCTATTCGCAATAGAATATAGATTTTTTCTAATATATAGATAAAATTTGCTATAATTGATGGGCAAAAAGAAAGGAGTTTATTATATAAATGACTAAATCAAGAACTGAAGCATCTATTAGAAATGTAATAATATCAATTACAGAACAATTGATAACATTATTACTGATGTTTGTTCAACGTACTTTTTTAATTAAATATTTAGCAACTGAGTATTTAGGAATTGAAGGTTTGTTTACTAACATACTTTCATTACTTAGTATGTTAGAACTTGGTTTTAGTACTGCATTAGTTTATTCAATGTATAAACCAATGGCAGAAAATGATGAAAAAAAAATTAACTTACTAATGAAACTATACGCCAAAATTTATAATACAATTGGTACTATAACATTAATTGTAGGTTTTTCATTAACACCATTTTTAAATTTTTTTATTAAAGAAATGCCAAATATATCTAATATATCACTTATATATTGTATGTATGTATTAAATACTGCTTTGTCATACTTCTTTGTATATAAGTCTTCTATTATTACTGTTGCACAAAACCAATATATTATAACTATCAATAAATTTATTTTTACTGTTATTCAAAATATAGTTCAAATTTTTGTGTTAGTATTTTTAAAAAATTATATAATATATTATTTGATAACAATTATATTTACATTATTTACCAATATATCGATTTCAATAATTGCTAACAAGAAATTTCCATTTATTAAAAATAAGTCTATTGGAAAATTAAGTAAAGAAGAAGTAAAGGAAATTAAAAATTATGTTTCAGCTATATTTATAAATAAAATTGGTTGGTCAATCTTAAACGGGACAGATAATTTATTAATATCCAAATATATAGGTGTTGTAGCAGTGGGTATTTATTCCAATTACTTATTAATTGTTAATGCCCTTCATGGCCTAATTCAAAAAGTATTTGCTTCAATAACAGCTAGTGTTGGAAATTTAGGAACAGAAGAAAATGCAATAGCCTCACATAAAGTTTTTAAAAAAGTTCTTATGATAACTAATATTTTAGCTGGGACTTGCAGTATATGTTTATACATATTATTAAATCCATTTATTTATATGTGGATTGGAGAAAATTTTGTTTTTTCAAACATAACAGTTGCACTTATTGTTACAATTTTTTACATAGAAACTATTAGGAGAGCTGCATATACTTTTTATGAGGCGTATGGTTTATTTATTCATTTTAAATATAAACCTGTTTTTGAAGGAGTTACTAATTTAGTTATTTCAATAATTTTAGGAAAAATAATTGGAATCAATGGTATCCTTTTAGGAACAATTATATCATTGTTATTATTTACATTTTGGGTAGAGCCTTATATTTTATACAAATATGTATTTAATAAAAAAGTTAAAAGTTACTTTTTAACATTAGGAAAGTATTTTATGATATTTATATTTGAATTTATTTTATGCTTACTAGCAACAAGCTTCTTTAAAAATTACAATATGGTTAATTTCATTTTAAAATGTATCATATGCTTATGTATACCAACATTTTTATACTATATATTATTAAAAAATACTGATGAATTTAACTTTTTTTATAATGTAAAAGATAAATTATTAAAAAAAATAAAAGGTTAAAAGTGATATAAATAAAATTAAAATATATTATGATAAAAACTATATCTTTCTAATAGATATGATGAAAAATTAGCAGACAGGTAGATAAATTATATACTAGTGATTTATTAGAGATTAAAGTTTATATGTTAATGTTAATAGATTTTACAAAATAAAAAATTAGCCAATAGGCTAATTTTTTTATACTAAACTTTATTATATAGCATACTATTTGCTAGTCTTGCGACAATATAGAACTCTATAAAATTATATAAACTATTACAATGTTATGCAGTAGTTTTTTGGCAAAATTTTTAATCAGCCGATTATACTATATTTAAAAAAGCTTATATTATTATTTATTTAATTTTATAATTTATGATTTATATATGTTAAAATTTAAAGAAAAAGTTATCAAATATTATTTATTATACTACAGAAAAGCCAGTATTATAAATTATTTTCTACTTTATAATACATTTGTCTTTTACTTGTTGGTTTATCGGGTATTGTTTGCTTTATAACCCCTTCTCTAATTGCAGGATCTAAATAAGTTTTTCTTAAAGTTTCCTTTGAATTTAT
>CANRKJ010000049.1 GCA_947631185.1 uncultured Clostridia bacterium
TTCTTCTTTTTTCTCTCCACTTTGTATCATGTCAAACCATTTCTTTTTAATTGGTAAAATTAACATTTGTTTATCCTCCTTTCTTCTTTTTTTCTAACCACATCTATCTTTTTTTGCTTTACTTAATAAATTCATAAATTCTTCTAGTTCCATACTAATTATCCTCCAACAATTCTTGTAAAAAATGTTCTATTAACATCATTTCTCCAGGTGTATATTTTTGTATTTTACCTTCAATGCTTTCCATTATCATATTTTGTACTTTTTTTATCTTATCTTCTATTTTCTTTTTAGGTATTGAATTTCTTTTTAATTCATTTATTTGTTCTTGTTGCTTTTTTATTATATATTGTGCTATTGCTAAATCTTTGTCTTTTATAATTATATCTAGAAACTTATTAGTTACATTATTAAAATCGTCATTTATCTTTTTCATTTCTTCTTCTGTTATCAAAGGCACAGTTGCTTTTAATCCAAATTCAGTTTTTTCTATTTCCATAAATTAGTCCTCCTTATGATTTTATTTCTATAGGAATTGTTATTTTTATGATCTTTTCTTCACTCGATTCACTCTCTTCACCTTTAATTTTTCCAAAAACAATTCTATTGTACTCTTCCATCCAATCCTGATACATTTTTACTCCTCCAATAATTCAACTGATTTAATGTGATATGTACCACAACTATTCCAACCAATATATCCACCATCGTGCCCATAATTTAACTTTACTTTTTTGCCAATATATTTCTTTAATTCTTCTACCAAATCTTTTTCATATTCATATGTTAAATATTTTGTTTCATTAGATATCTTTCCAGCGCTAGATTCAAAGCCATCACTTTTTAAATATATCTCATACCTTCTAAACCAAATTCCTTCTAAATCAATTGCTGTAATTGTTCCTACATGGCTTCCTTCTGTTGCTGGATGATTTATAAATCCGTGAAATGCTCCATATAAGAATATAATCAAAGCAATCAATAGAAGTACAATTGACCAGACAAACATTTTATCGCTGCATTCTTCCATACTCAAATAAAACATAATAATTCCTAAAACACTAAATAAAATTATTAAAAATATAATCATAATTATTCCTCCTAATTTTTAAATTATCTTTAAAATTTTTCTGTTTCGTATTGCCTCTTTAATTCATTATTCTCTTTAATCCAGTAATCTATATTTTTTAAATCTTCTTGTCTTAGTTCTACGGCCTTGTCCAATTCTTTTTTATAATAATTAGCTTTCATTGTTAAAATAATAATTACAACTATAAAAAATACGATTACGCATCCTAAAGAAACTATATAATCCTTTTCTTCATCAACATTAGTTTTTATCTTTTTATATTTTCCCATCTGTTTTTTCCTCCTAAATATAACTCTTTCCAAAGATTTTTATAAAATCTTCTTCTGTTTTATGATAATAGCTCATAAAAGCTTTTTGAGCTATTATTTTCACTTTTAGATCAAATTCCTTATTAAAATGGATACCTTCATCACTCATGTTATGTCTTTCATCAGTTAGAAAGATAACTAGTCCATATTTAATACTTAGTTGTCTTTGCTTACTTCCAAAAAATACTTCATGCCTCTTTAAATTACCTATCCTTTTGATTTCGTATAAATTGTTAGGCGGCATTATGCAAAAGTCTTTCTCTATTTTTTCACTAGATTGTTTTCTATTTCTTTTCTTATCTTTTGGTTTTGGAAACATTAGATTTTTTGTATCCATTTTTTATTTCTCCTTTTCTATTATCCTAAATTCTATTAAATATAATATTTTTATGTCTTCTGTAATTTTCTCGACAATACTCAACTCTTTCTTTAATCTTTTATATTGTCTTTCACTTATGTAAATGAAACTAGGATATCTTTTATTTTTTATTTTAAAATTACCTATCTTTTGTAAAATTTTTTCTATTACCATTTTAATCTCCAATTTTATAAAGCTTTTCCACTAATTCGTTTCTATGTCTAATCAGATAAGCTGTTTCATTATTTAATCTCTTAATTGTTTCATTATTTGGATATTTTTTTGCCTTTTCTTTTTTGAATTCAGTTGAAATCTCTTTTATTCTTTTATCAATACCTTCTATTTCTTCTTTTTGCTTTTTTTCAATGTCTGTGTATTGTGTTTGTACTATCTCTTTATTCATTTTTATCCTCCTTAGGTTGCCAATTAGGATTATCTGCACAACCATATTCAACAGCAATCTGATGGGCCTCTATAAGAATATCTTTATAATTTTTATACTCCATTATTTATTCACCTCATTTTTAACAATAGTCACTATATATTCTACTGGATGTGCAATTTTAAACTTCATTGCTTTCTCATAGACTTCTTCTAGCTTACTATCTGTTATCATAATTCCTAACTCAAAAATTTTTTCACGCGCTTTATTTAATATATTTAATTTATTATTATTTAAATCAAGTCTATCATCATTATCTATATCTATCTCTTTATTTCTTATTCTATCTCTATCTCTTATTCTGGTGGACACTTCGGTGGACATTTGTCCGCCATCTCCCTTTAATGCCTCTCTTTGCTGCTGTTTCTTGAATGCCCCTTTACTTTTTTCACCAATCATTTTCTCAAGTTGTGGTAAGTATATTTCTCCATTTTCTAAAATTTTTACTAAGCCTATTTTCTGTAATAATGTCATAGCAATTGTAACAGTGTCAAAATCTATTTTTGTTATTTCAGCCAATTTATTATTATCATATGGCACTAACATTTGCCCTACTCTTCTTACTAAAATGCCGTTCGTTTTTAGTGCTTTTAGACATAATTTTAAGTAAAAGTAAGCATAGTCTCTCCCATTAGGTTTTTGTTCTTCTAACCAGGAAATAGAATCTTCATCGAAAAAATCTTCTTGCAAAATCATCCAATAGAATTTAGTATCTTTATCATACTTACTCATTTGCTTACTCCTTGTTTTTAAAATAAATTTGTGTTATAATCCTTACTGGATGATTTATAAATCTTCATTTGACTCAATAGTGTATTGGAAGCGGCTATTGAGTCTTTTAATTCATTTATTATTCCTTCGGTCTGGTAATAGGATTTTTCGGGCTTTTTATTATTGCAATTATGAACACCTTCTATCTCTATAGCTCGATCTAAATTTCTTTGGTCCATATATTTTCTATCTTCGACAAAGACCAGTATAGTTGTGATTATGTTACGCAAACTCTTTATTTCCTTTCTTAGCTCTAATATTTTTTTATTTGTAACCTTCTTTTTTATGTTATCTATTATTTCCATATTATTTACCTCCATTTATAAATAAATTTAAAAAGTATACTTGTCCTCTAGCTGTTATTAACGGTGTTTTATATTCAAAAGAAGCACCACATGGTTTAGTATAAGTTCCTCTTTTTAACTTAATTACTCCCATATCCACAGCTTTCTGTGTAGGTGTATTATAATCAATACCCTTTCTATTTATTAAAAATCCTCTTTCTCTTAATTCTTCAAATAGTCTCTCTTCTCCAGTGTCGTATCCAGCTTGTTTTAAAATTTTTGCCATTTCTCTAACATAAATATCTGAATTTTTGGATACTAGAACACTGTTTGCAAGTAATATTTTTGGCTCGGCCTCTTTAAGCTTTTGGTCTCTTTCCGCAATTTTATTCTGAGCAACGAGTAATGCTTTGGCCATTAACTCATCTTCAGATAATTTTTCTTGACCAGATATATATCCTCCATTTTTTCTTATGGATGGAATAACTTCATTAGTAATCCACTTTTTGAAAAGTTTAGCTGTAGAAAGCTTACTACTTAAAATTAAACTATATAGCCCACTTTCATTTATAATAGTCATTTTCTGCATTCTTCCAATGGTGTCACGAATCCTTACATCATCTCTTTTGTCTTCATTATCAACATGATCTTGTACAGCTTTTCGTGAATTACTATAACCAAGCTTTTCACAAACATCTTTTGCTACAAACCAAGGGTCATTTCCTAATTTTTCAACTCTTATTTCACCAAAAGTTGCATTTTTAAAAACCACTAATTCATTCATATTTAAACCTCTCTTTCATTATCTAGAAACTCTGAATTATTTCTAGGTATGATTTTTTAAATCTTTTACGAAATTCTTTATATTCAATTTCTCTTTGCTGTTTTCTCCATAATAGTGCATCTCTATATATGGCTTGTCTTATATTTTTTTCTTTGATTTTTCTTACTCTTCTTTTTCTTAATACTTGATCAACATAATTTGTTATTACTTCAAAGAGTATTAAGCCTATAAATGCAAATATTATCCACAAACCTATAACTTCTTTATTTTCAATAAAAAAATTTGAATTTATCATATCAACCTCACACCTCCCTCTTTTTTAAACTAGTAAAGCTACTGTCTTATCTAACATTTCTTTTTCTAGTTTTTCATAAAAACTATTCATATCAATACCAGCACACCAGATATTTAATGCAGTTCTTGAGAATCTGTATTCTCCACCTAGCATTCTACAAGGTATTTCTTTATTTCTGCATTTTCTTCTAGTGAAATTCATATCTTTAAAACCTAAAAACTCTGTTGCTTCCTTTAAATTTAATATTTCTTTATTTGGCATACTTTTCTCACCTCTTTTCTTACTCATTCTTTTGTTGTTCTTGTGAAAGCTCTTTTATTTTAGCTTTGTTTAAATCAATATCTATATTACTTATATATAATGTTGCTTCAGCTGTTCTAAATTTACCTGGCTTTATTTTTAAAGTTAAACTATTTACAAATCTTATTTCTTTTCCATCTATTATTATTTTTATATTTTCATCATCACTAACTATTTTTAAATTATTTACATCTTTTTCTTTCATTCGCTTGTCTCCTTTTATACCTATATCTTTATTTTTTCTACAAAATTTGATATAATTTTCTCACATAGGAGGTATATTATGATTAAAAAATCATTACTTATTTTTTTAGTTATTTTTTCTTATAAACTTATAATAAATATTGTTAATTTAATTAAAGTTACTTATTATTGCAATTTATATAATGATTTTATTGATAAAAAATCAAATAAAATTTTACTGCACAAAAATCATGTCTTAGAATTATTCTTAAGAGCTAATATTAGCGATTGTTCTTTACCAATAACTCAACCTACAGGATTTAATTATGTATCTACTGGAACAGCATCAATTTTCAAGAATTTTCCAACTGATAATCCTCGTCTTATAATACATACTAAAGATGCTTTTGAAAATGCTATTGGAATTTATAGAGGAAGAATTATAGAATGTTTCAGTCCAATTTTTTGGATAGAAAGTATAATTTTCTTACCTAAAAAAATTTTAAATTATATAAATATTCCTGTGGAAAGCATTATCGTAAAAATATTTCAATTACTTTATTGGTTAATTGGTATTATTGTCACTTTATTTTCATCCGACATTGCAAATTTTATTAAATCATTTTATTTGAGATAACATATTTATTGTATGTTGTCTCCATTTTTTTGAAATACATATCAAAACATTATCTATTAACATCCACCAGAATAATATTTCTTTTATTAAATTCATCATTTTACCTCTTTTCTTATGATTATAGTAATGATCCTCTAAGTAAGGAATTAAATATTATTTAATAATCGAGTCTTTATATCATAAGCATAAAGCAAATGGCCAATAGTATTGTCAGTTGCTTTTTTTGTCTAACATTAAACTCTAAGTCTTCTATTAAGTCATTTAACTTATCTAATGTTATGATTTTCTCATCTTTTATATTGTTAACTGTCATTTTATTGCCTCCTTCCTTAAATTCACTCTTTTAAATGTTTACTTTAAGTAAACATTTAGATTAAAAAAATATTTCATATATATTTTTAATTTTGAAAACTTCTGCAAATTTTTTTAAAGTGCAATAACTAGGGTTTTTATAGCCATTTTCCAAAGATTTATACATAGCAGTGCTTAAATTTAGTTCCACAGCCATTTCTTCTTGTGTTTTTTTCTCTTTTTTACGAAATTCAATTAGCTTTTCTCTTTTTTTATAATTCATATATCTTTCACCTCGTTTCTTACCTCTTGTAAACATTATATTCTTACTTAAAGTAATTGTCAATACTTTAAGTAAACTTTTTTTATTTTTTTACTTTTAGTAAAAAATAGTTTACTTTTAGTATCTATTATGATATAATCTCTACTAAGGATGGTCATTATGAATAGAATAAAAGAACTAAGAGAATTATATAAATTAAATCAAGAAGACTTAGCCAATAAATTAAATGTATCAAAAGGGCTTATTAGTTTATACGAGCAAGAAAAAAGAAAACCTTCTTTAGAAATTCTAATTAAATTATCAGAAATATTTAATGTTTCAATAGACTATTTACTTGGTCGTACTAACACACCAAATATTATGGATAAGCCAATACAAATTGCTGCTTCTACTAAAGATAATATAGATATTTCTGAACTAGATAGTGAAGACAAAAAAACAATTGAAAATTTATATAAACTAATGAAAAATAAAAAAAATTAAAAGTTTGAGTAATTGAGGTGATAATTATGTCATTAGGAGAAAACATTAGAGAATTGCGAAAATTAAAAGGATTTACTCAAACCGACTTAGCTAAAAAATTAGGATTACAATTTGGAACTATTTCAAAATATGAAAAAAATGAAATTTCAATACCATCAGATACACTTTCAAAGATTGCAGATATTTTAGAAACATCAACAGATTATCTACTTGGTAGAAACGAATTTTCAAAAAAAATAGATAATCCTATACAAATAGCTGCATCAACTAAAGATAACATTGATTTATCTGATGTAGATGAAGAAGATAAAAAAACTATTATGAATATTTACAATATGATCAAAAATAAGAATAAAAATAATTAAGAGAGGTTAAAAAAAATATATGAAAACTAAGGTGCTTTATTTATAGCACTTTTATGTTGATTTTCAAAACAAACATTTGTTTTATTTATGAGGTGATATATATGGAGTTAAATGAGTTGTACAACCTAGCTGAAGGTGAAAATTTAAAAGTTTATTTTACAAAATTTAATAAACTAAATGGACTATTTTTAGAGAATAATATTTTTTTAAATAAAAATATTTTAAATACAAAATGTGAAAGGATGGTGTTAGCTGAAGAATTAGGACATTATTTTACAGGAGTATACTCTACTCCACCTTTTAGTACAGAATATTATTATAAATTATTGCGTTCTAAAAACGAATTTAAAGCAAGAAAGTGGATGATTAGTAATCTTATTCCATTTTCAAGTTTAAAACGATTTTTAGGAGCAAATTACTCGAAATATGATATTGCTGAAGAATTAGATGTAGATGTTTCCTTAGTGGAAGATGCTTTTTATATTTATAATATTAGTTAGTAGAAATAATTTAGGTGCATTTTACACATAAGGAAGGTGGAATAAAATAATGAAAGGTTCAATAATTAAAAGAGCAGATAGATACATGGGAAAAGTCTATAATAAATATCAGCAAAAATATATTTATGTATATGACTCAAACGAACGAGAATGCAAAAGAAAAATAAAAGAATTAGTTAAAAATTTGGAACTTGATCCGTACAATTTTAATAATATGCAAGAAAATAAAGACAATTTAAATATGACAATTAGTGAAGTTTTTGATATATGGATCTCATCAAAAATTAACTGTAGTAAATCTACAATAGATGATTATATTAGCATAAGAAATAAACATTTAACACCACTTTTAAATTTAAAAATTAAAGATTTTAATGATATAGTCATCCAAAAATTTTATAGTGATATTCTAAAATCTTCATCATCTTCTATAGTTCATAGAGTCCATAAATGTTTATGTGCCTTTACAAATTATCTATATAAAAAGCACATTATTGCAACTAATTATATGGATTTTGTTGTATTACCAAAAAAAGAAAAGGTAAAACACACTTCATGTTCTGGAGCAGACTATTTAGAAATACTAAAAAAATTAAAGGAATGTAACTATCAATTGTATATGATCGTATTGATTGCTGGTAATTATGGTCTAAGATTAGGAGAAATTTTAGGAATACCTTTAAAAAATATAGATTTAAAAAATGCTTCTATTATTGTAGAACAACAAGTCATATTCGAAAAAGGGAAAGGATTTTGCATAAGTAAAAAACTAAAAACTGATACATCATATAGGACGGTCCATTCGACTACTACAGATTCAATAAATGAATTAAAAATTTTTATAGCCTCTCAACTCATGAGAATAAAAAAAGAAAGACAGTTTAATGAAAACTTTAACCAGGATAACTTATTGTTTTTCTCAGATAGAGGAACTGTTCTTCCTGGTAACTCTGTGGAACGATACTGGAGAAAATTTAAAAAAGAAAACAACATTAACCCTAGTCTTAGGATTCATGATTTTAGAAGATACTATGCTACTTATTTAATGTATAACAATGTTCCAGATAAAATAGCCAAAAAATTGTTAGGCCATAGTAAAGTTAATATGACAGAATATTATCAAAATGATAATGATGATTTGGTATCGAATATCTTATCAAACATTGACTTTAAAATTCAAAAATAGGTGTAAAATAGGTGTAAAAATAGGTGTAAACCCCAAAAATTTTACACCTATAAATTCCTCCAAATGCTTGGTATTACTGCATTTATTTTCGGATAAAATTGAATATGGTGGAGATGGTGAGAATTGAACTCACGTCCGAAAATTCATCTATATCATTTTCTCCGAGTGCAGTAAATGTT
>CANRKJ010000050.1 GCA_947631185.1 uncultured Clostridia bacterium
TATATGATTTTTGTTAAAAGTTTTAATAAAGTAGATTTACCACTACCATTTGTTCCAATTAAAGCTACACTTTCTCCGTGTTTAATTGTAAAATTTATATCTTTTAAAACATGCAAAATATCATTTTTTTGTCTACTTTTTTTGCTAAAAAATAAAATCTTCTCTTTTAATGTATTTGCTTTATCATAATATAATTTAAAATCTTTATGAACATTTTTTACAATTATTGCATTCTCGTTTTTCATTATTATTCATAAATCCCTTCCACAACTAAAATAAGTATAACAAAAATATCTTTTTGTTACAACTTAATAAATTTATTTATCATTTTTATTTAATAAATTTTTAGAAATGATAAATCTTGGTCTCTGTTTAGTTTCACTATAAATTTTGCCAATATATTCACCAATTATTCCTAAAGAAAGCATTTGAATTCCTGAAATTAACCAAATTGAACATACTATAAATGTCCATCCTGCTACAGTTGCCCCAATAGCCTTTCTAATTATTGAATAAATAATCATAATTAAACTAATTACAAAGATAATAATACCTATATTTAAAACCATTTTTATTGGTTTAACACTAAATGAGGTAATACCATCAAATGCAAAAGATAACATTTTTTTAAGAGGATATTTGCTCCCCCCCGCTACTCTTTTTTCCCTTTGATAATATACTTTATCAGATTTAAAACCAATTATAGGAAAAATTCCTCTTAAAAATAAATTTACTTCTTTAAAATTAGAAAGTTCTTCCACAACCCGTTTACTCATTAATCTATAGTCAGCATGATTATAAACTATGTCAACACCCATCATTAACATAAATTTATAAAAACCTTCAGCAGTTAATTTTTTAAATAAACTATCTTTTTTTCTACTACTTCTTACGCCATAAACAATATCATTTCCATCATAATATTTTTCAAGCATTTCATCTATTGCATTTATATCATCTTGTAAATCAGCATCCATACTAATAATAACATCGGCATAATCTTTTGCGGTTAATAATCCACCTAACAAAGCATTTTGGTGTCCTCTATTTCTTGATAAAGAAATACCCGTAAACAATTCCTCTTTATTGGAAATTTCTTCAATTAATTCCCATGTTTTATCTTTTGAACCGTCATTTACATACATAACTTTTGATTCTTTACTAATAATTTTTTCTTTAATTAAATTGTTAAGTTTTGTTTTTAATTTTTTAGTAGTGATTTTTAAAACTTCTTCTTCGTTATAACATGGTACTACTATATATAAAATTGAATCTTTTTTCATACTTTTCCTCTTTCTTTATTTTTCTTCTATCGGATCTACCACAATATATTTTTTATGATAAATTTTTGTAATCGGAGTGTTTAACCAGCTATCTTTATCTTCGCTTATATCACTATAGAATAAAGATAATGGCTTTACCGTAAATTCTTTTACATGTATTTCTTTAAGTTTATCATCTTCATAGAGTAATATTCTTTTTTTATATTCCTTATCAAAGGTTTGAGAGGAATTTTCAATTTGATCTTTGGCCGTAATAAATGAAGTTAAGCTTTCTCTATTTATATATAGAGTTGCTGCGCTAAGTAAAAAGAAGAAAATTATTATTGGAATTGAATAATGTTTTACTATTAATTCTAATTTTGTTTCAAATTTTGGAGTAACTATTTTATATTCTAAGAATTTCCATCTGATAAAGCCTATCCAATAGTAAAAATTAATAATCATAAAATCAAAGTAGTAATAGTAAATTATATTAGTTAGTCTTCCTTCTCCAACTGAAGCCATTGCATATAAAGTAGGAGTGTAAAGAGCGGAATATATACCAAAGGTAATCAATGAGAAAAGGATAGGATAAGAAAATTTGCAATTTATTTTTTGATAAGATGGAAATAGAAAAAATAAAATAAAAATTATAAATAAGATATTTGTGAGTTTTGTCCATAGTATGATATCTTTCGCCGCATAAACAAAGGATAATAAAATGGCTTTTATTGGAGAATACCCAATTATAGATGCTCCTCTAATAGCATTTCCAGGAGCTAGTGCACTTATGAGTAATCCGATTATCGATAAGCACAAAAATAGTAAAGCACTTTTGTCTTTCTTTTTATATAATAAATAGATGTTTAAAAGTGTAAGTAAGATTATTTGATTTAAGGCTGTAATAAAATTTCCTCCGGCAATTAGAATGTTAAATAAGGAAATTAAAACAAATGTTAATTTTGTTTTTTTTTGATAATATTTTATGAGTAGTCCTAATTCAACTAATAAAAATGCATAGAATAAAGTATAGTAACTTGCCCCATTCCACCAATAAAGTCCTTGAACTAACGAAGGAACAGTTTGAATAGAAATAATGAGTAGGGCAGATGCGATAATCAATAGATTTTCCTTATGCAGATGAAGAATATCTATTATTAATTTTTTTAAAAGATAGAAAACTGAAAATACTAAAGCAAAAACTATAATAAATGTTCCTAAAAAATAAAACTGTTGCCCCCAAATAGCAGGCTGTAAAGACATGATGGCAGTAGCGGAATATGTTCCCTGCCAAGAAATATAAGTTTTTACAACGGTTTTTCCTACATTGCTAATTAAGTTAAGAATTCCACCTTCTTTTAAAGCATTAAAAGTTAATTTGGAGTAATTATAATCATCTGCGGACGGATGATTGTAAATAGAATTAGTAAGAATAGGTATTAAACTTATTACTAATATAATCATACTAATAATGGCAATGTGCTTTGCCGAAATTGGAAATTTATCTTTTTTTGTTTCCATAAATCCCTCCATAATAATCTTTGATTTAATAATAATATAACATATATTATTTAAAATATAAAGCATTCATGATATTATTAGCATATTTTCAAAAATTAAATATAGGAAGTTTATTTTTCATTACATTTATCTCTTTTACATATGATTTTAGTTATATGATTTCCATTTACTAAATAAGCATCTTTAGCATACTCTAGCATTGCTTTATCCGCTTTTATTGAGTCAGAATAAAATGCCTTGATAGAATTTTTTTTATAAAGTTTTTCATATCTATTTATTTTTTCATAATCATGACAATTTTTTGACTCAAATTTCCCAGTATGCTTATTTACTTTAGTGGCAATTACTTTATCAATATTTAGTTTCTTTTCTAAGGGACTAAGCAAAAATTCTGGTGAAGCAGAAATTATAACATCAGATTTTTTAGAAAGTTTTAAATACCAAGGTTTTATTTTTTTGTAATTTTTATTCCAAAAATCTTCCACATAACCATCAACATCCTTGATTCTTTTTAAAAAACTAAATATTTTTTCTTTCATATAATCTTTATTTTTTATTTTTAAAATATACGCCAAAATACCAAATAACTGAATTGGTAAAAAAATAAATATTGAGGGTTTTCTTTTTAAACAATATATATAAAAATCTATTGAGGAATCTCCATCATATATTGTTTTATCAAAATCATAAGCATTTATCATATAACATATAATAGTAAAATCATTACTACTCCATATAATATTCCCATAGATAATAATATTTTATCTGATAATATTACCTCTATTGGATCTCCATGTGAATTACCCTCAATATTTAAACTATATAATTGTAATATTACTATAACTAAAGGAATAGTCCAAAATAAATAATCATTACCAACATGAGTAATAGTTGTTGGATCAACACACCATAAAGTATATGAAACTATAGCTAAAGCAAAAGCTACATACATATTTTTTTCTAAAAAATTTTCATTATATAATGCTAATACTTTTCTACTTTTGTTACCATTCTTTTTAATTTCATTTCTTCTTTTACCAAAACCTAGAAAGAAAGCACCAAATATTATCATAAGATATAAGTATTTAGATACTTCTACTCCTACAACAATTCCTCCATACATAACTCTCAGAACAAATCCAAATACTATAATTACTACATCAATAATTGGAATATTTTTTAAACCCTTGCTATATAAAATGTTTAACATAATATAGAATAAAGGAATAATAAAAGTAATAATATTGTGATTATTGTTATAAAGAATAAAAGAAACAACACAGGTAATTAAAATTAAAAATATCATTATAATAATAGCCTTATTTTTAGAAATAGCTCCTTTAGCAAGTGGTCTATTTTTCTTTATAGGATGCAATTTATCTTTTTCTATATCATTAATATCATTTAGAATATAAACAATTGATGATGAAAAACAAAAAATTATAAATGCTATTAATAAAGTAACTAAGTAGTTTTTATTTAAAATATTAGTACTAAAAAAGACTGGTAAAAAAATCAAAATATTTTTTAACCAATGTTTAGTTCTTATTAAATCCAGATAATCTTTCATATTAATCTCCATTTCTTTTTTATAATTTATTATAAATTATCTTTTTAATTTCTTTGGTAATTAATTTATACCCTTCTTCTGATATATGTAGTCCATCTTTAGTATAATCTAATTTTAAATTACCTTCATCATCGCACAATTTAGTGTATAAATCTATATAATTATAATTATTTTTATTAACTTTTTCTTTAAGTAATTTGTTTATTTTTTTTATTCGATTATTTTCTCTAATGGTTACCATACCTAAATCTATTTTATCATTATTGGTATTTTTATTAACTGGATAAATTGATTCAACATATATTTCCGTATTTTTTCTATTTTTATGAATTAAATTACAAATTTTAATAATATTATTTACTATTTCTTCATTTGTCAATTTAGTATAAGCAATATCATTTGTACCAATAAGTAAAAACACTTTTGTAGGATTATATCTATAAACTCTTTCTTCCATATGATCTAAAATACTTATGGTTTGATCCCCACTGATACCGCTATTAACAACTGGTAAATCTACATAAAATTTTTCTAAATCATAAAAGTCTGTTATAGAATCTCCTAAAAAAACATAATTTTCTTTATCAAAATTTATATGATTATTTATTATTTGTTTTTGAGCTTTACTATCCTGTTTTACTTTTACTTTTTTTATAAAATTTGCCCTAAATAGACCAACAAAAGTAAATAATGCTAAAATGACAATTATACAAGTTGGCATTAAAATTTTAAGATTTCTTTTTGATAATACAAATTCTTTTTTTGTAGCTTTTTTACATACAATTTTAGTAACATCTTTTATAGAATAACATACATATACATTTTTTCGCTTTTTGTAATCTAAGTTAACTATTTCATTATCAAAGCAACAAATAATAACTTTTTTCTTTAAATTTAAAAAATAATCAATTTTTTTAGTATTATACTCTGTAATTACAAAATCACAATTAGCATAATTAAAATTATAATTTAAATCATCTAATATAAATATCTTTGTTTGTATCTTTTTTTCATAATTTCTAAGTTTTTTTATTAATTTATATTTGTGTTCAATATCTATTGATATTAATAGCATGTCATTTCACCTTCATTTACATATAATTATATCTTAGTTCATCATTTTTGCAAAGGCAATATATATTTTTTTATTTTTTCTAATTTAACTTTATGGGTAATAAAATTATAAGATTTTTCTAAGAAAATTGCAATTATCGAAGTTAATATAATATTAATTATTAATAATATAATAAAAGTTAGGTAAATATTTGATATTTTAATGTAATTTAAGATAATAAATAGTAATGATGAAGATACTCCTTGAGCAAAGTAATAAAAAATAGCATTTTTACCAACATAATTAATTACATTTAATTTTTTTATTTTCAGCTTATCTTTCAAATACCAAAATAATATTATTTGAAAAGCTGCTATAAATAGATATGGAAAAGATGGCGGAAACTTTATATTTTGAAGATTATTTATTGTTAAATTATTAGCTTTAAAAACTATTAATAATAAACATAAATTTACTATAGCATAAATAAAAGTCTTCTTTAAGTCAATTTTAAAATTTCTAGATAAATAACCAATCAAATACATAATTGAATAAAAAGAGGTATAAGTTGAAAAAATAAAATTTGTTTTTGAAAAAGATGAATATCCAAATATTAATAATATTAAAATAATTATATTTATTAAAACTTCTCTTCTTTTATCACTATCTTTTATAAAATAATTAACTAAAGTTATTATTATTGAACATAAAAGAGAAACTCTAATATACATAGTTAAAAACCAAATGCTTCCATGTACTACATCTAAAGCAGTATTATTTGGAAAAACATAAAAAAGCCAATGAAAAACATCAGATAATGTAAATGTATCCCTATAAAAAACGAATAACACAAAAACATAAAATATTAGAAAATATAACCATTTTTTCCATTGATTAATTATTCCTTTAATACTCTTAGCAACCGATTCATTAAAACTATATGTTATTCCAGAGATGTACATAAATGCAGGTATATCTAGTAATAAAGTTAAATTTTTAAACCAAACTGGCAGATAAGTCTCACCAGACCAAAAAGCCGTGTGAATGACAATTATCCAAAGAGCTGCAATACCTCTTAAAAAATCAATATTGTAATTTCTTTCTTTCATATTTTACTTCCTTTACTTTTTTACTTGTATTCTCCATTGATATTTATATATTACATCATTACTATCTAATTCTTTTACAAACTTATAGTTTATTCCTTTATCTTTTAAAACATATTGATACCCATATGATTCTTTTTCGGTACTAATTGTTAAATTCTTAGCATATTTCATTTCATTTAAATCATTATTAATTATCTTAAATGATTTTAATTGCTGATTATTTGTATCAATAAATAAATATATATTGATAATAAGTGGAATAATTAGTATATATTTAGCATAATTTAAATATTTTTTATTTATATATCTAGAAATATAAATAGTCAAAAGAAGTGTTCCAATAGTAACAAAGTAAAAATAAGGAACATATCTTGCCCACCAAGCTTCACCTGTCATAATCATTGAAATTATTATAGATAAAATTGTTATAATTACATATTTTAATTTATCTTTATCTTTTATTATAAGAATAATTAAAGACGGAATAAACAAAATAATAGAAATTATTAAAGATAAAGTAAATAGCGGGCCAAAACCACCAATTCTAACATCAGGTAAATTTATTTCTTCAATTTCTGAATTATATATCTTAAACGGATATTTAAATTTTGGTTTTAACATTTCATATGTAGTATTTTCTGTTTTTGAAAATAATGCATATGTAAATTTTTCTATTCCATTTAATTCACCAAAATCTTTTGGTTGCATTTTAGTAACTATATCTACTTTGTCTTTACCAATAAGAGGATATAAAGGATTATGATGATCAACTAAATTTTTTACATAAGAATTTGAGCCTACTAAGAGAATAGCAATAAAATATATTAAGACAAATAAATAAGTGATTTTTTTGAAATTTTTAAAAAAATTCTCGTCTTTATGATACTTAAATATCCAATAAAAATAAAAAATAGCGGCAATAATTCCTGAGCACATAAGTCCAGTAAATTTTAAATTAGAAAAAATTGCGACAATTGCTGCTAGCGAAATCCAAATGTTTTTATTTTGCTTTTTTTCCATTGGATTGACATTAAAGAGCAATAATAATTCTATTAAAAAACAAATTCCCATAATCCCATCTAAATAATAGGAAAATAATTGTGATAAGACAATAGGATTTAAGACCGATAAGATGGAGATAAATAATGACCATTTTTTATTGATAATTTTTCTTAAAATATTGTAGACTATTATTGATAACATAATTGAGATAATAATTGTAATACATTTACCAGATTCAATATTGCCAGTCAAATTATACATAACAGCGCCAATTATCCAAGTAGCCTTGGGATAATGTTCTACCCATAAATCTAATCTAGAATTACTATCGATTGCTACTACATTACTATTTGTCTTTTGAAAATTTTTAGCTGAATCATGTATTGGATTCCAACCATTTTTTATAAAGGCAATAGCAGTTTTATGATAAGTATTGCCGTCGACTGTTAAATCATAAGTTTTAGTTGCCATAAATGGCAAAAAAACTGTTAACGCCAAAAATATAAAAATAATTATATATAAATGTTTTTTATTATGTATAACTTTATGTATATATAATATTGGTATAATTAAAGATATAATTTCTATTAATCCTAATATATTATTAATATTTAAAATTGAAGTTATAGAATAAATAATTAAAACACTTAAAAAATATAAGCAAAGCATAAAAAATAATTTCATTGAATTAGATGAAAATAGATTTTTATTATAGTTATTTGTTTTCATAATCTCTCCCTCGCTTAAATTATTTTAACATATATTATAAATTTAATAAACTATATAATTTACAATATATTAAAGAAAATATTTCATTTTTTTCAATAATTCTTTTAAATAAATCCCTTTTTTTAAAATAATTGTTATTTTTATAATTGGGAATATTTTTCTCCAAATATTGAAAACTTTCTTTAATAAATTTCTTCCTGATTTTTTTATTTTTTTGATATCTTTGTTGAATATTATAATTACAAAGTATTCTTATAGTCAACTCATCAACTACATCATTATAATTGTTTTTCTTTTTAAAATATTTTCTAACTTGATCAATAATTTTAATTATATCAAATACTTTTTCATCTCTAATTGTTGTTTCACTTTTATTGTGAACAACATAATAATTTAAACATTTATTTATTTTACCAATTTTTTTAGCTTTATCCAAAGATTTTACAACAAA
>CANRKJ010000051.1 GCA_947631185.1 uncultured Clostridia bacterium
ACTTAATGTTGATAATTTTAATGCAATGGCATATTTACCATCTTTACCACTTAAATTTATTGGTATATATGAAGTTGACAATCCTTCAGTACTTGATAATAATTTTCCATCTGAATACTCAAATCCATAATCACCATTTTTTGTTACTTGTCCAAATACATCATTTTCTGTGTTATCAAATGTTGCTATTTTATTATTTTTTGCCAATTTTATATCATATATATTTACACTTTGGTAGTTTCCTCCATATTGTCTTAATAATAAATTATATTTTTTTCCACCTTTTAATGTTGTACTTGAATATACTTTTCTTTCTGCTGGATTAGTTATATAAACAAATTTTCCATATGGAGAAGTATCTGGTATATTTTTTTCTTTTTCTGATACTGTCATCATAACTGGTCCAGTTGAAGACGTTATCTCAGTATCAACTAAAATATTATAATCTCCTTCTTTATCTGTTAAATCTACTTCTACATATCCACTTGTTGGATTTGTATTTGAATTTAAGTATTTTCCATCATAATAAGAGAATGGATATTCATTTTCTTGAGTATCATCATGTAATAATTTTCCAAATAATTCATTTTCATCTATTAATAAATTTTCGTCACCAAAACTATTGTCAAAGATTTCAGTAAGTTCGCCTTTTACTAATTTTACACTATTAATGTTTATTTCAGTTGATGGAGCTCCACCACAATATGATAAATGTAAATAATAAATTTTTCCTCCATCTAGTGGTGCTGATACAAATGTTGTATCTGTTATATTTTCATATGTATAGAACATATGATTAAATGGACTTGTATCTTTAACTGGTGATGTATCTGATGTTATATTTGCAGATACAGGTGATGTTGCTGTTGAATCAATGTTTAATATAACATTATATGTTCCTACTTTTCCAGTTAAATCTATTTGCATATATGAATATGCACCTTCATATCCTTGTGTTCCTGAACTTAATTTTATAATTTCTGTTTCAGAATCTCTTTCAAACCATCTTGTAGTATCATTTGGTGTAAGTTCACCTAAAGCACTTGAAATATCTGATGATTTTTTAAATAATCTTATACTATTTATTTTATTACCAATTGGGTTAGTTGTTCCTGAAGCATATAAATTTAAATAATATACATTTCCACCTTCTAAAACTGGAGAAGCAAAATCCATAGCATTACTATAATATCCACAACAATACATAAAGTTATCTTCAGTGAAGTTTGAAGATGAAGATGATGGGGAAATTATCTTTTCTGGGTTATCTTTTGATATACTTCCATACATATTACCATATGCTTGTGCATTTAATATAACATAATATTCTCCATCTAATTGACTTAAATCAATTTTCATATAAGAATATGCTATTTCACTTGAACCTCTACTATTTCCAATTAAACTTCCATCATCATGTGCTTCAAAATAGAATTGATCATCTTCAGAATATTTTGTTATTTTTTCAAATATTTCATTACTTCCATCTATACTTTCAATATCAAATTTTGCACCTTTTACTTTTACATTTTCATCATCTGCATCAACTTTATTTATTGTTAATATTTTTTCTTTTAATGCAAATTTTACTATTACTTTTTTATCTTCTTTTACATGTGTGAAGTAATCTGGTTGTATTGTATAAGCTCCATTTTCATCAACATCATATGGAATATTCTCTTCATTTACTTTTATGCTTTCTATTTCATATCCATTATCTGGTATAATTTCAATTTCATTTTTATTTGATTCATCATATCTTACTTCTTCATATGGGTCTTTATCCTCTCCAGATATGAATCCACCTCTTATTCCATCAGAATCGTTTACATCTGTAGTTATTTTAAATTTTTTTATTTTATTTTCTATCTCTATTTGAGTTGAATCTACTGTTGTAGCATCTTTTACTAATAATTTTGGTAAATAACCATCTATATGTGTCCATACACCATCTTGATTTAATTTTGAATAAAATTCTGGAGATTTAATATCTATTATTTCATCAACTTTTATTTCAGGAATTTCTATGCTATCTACTGCTACTTCTGTACCATGCTCATTTATTGTATAACTTTCTGTTAAATCTGTATTTACTTCCATTGAAGATAAATAGTAATTTTGTATATCTTCAGAAGAATTTTCTATACCACATATTTTTCCTATAAAGTTATTTGAAAATCCTCTTGCTCTGTAATTTAAATTACCTTTATTATAAGAATTATTTACTGTTCCTGAACCTGATATTCCTCCTACATATGCATATTGATTACTTAAACTATTTGTTGTTATTTCATTTGTTAATAATATATCTAAAATACCACTATTATAACATTCTTCTACATTACCATATCCTACTATTCCTCCTGCATAATTATTCTTACTATCACTTCTTTCTCCTGTAAATTCAAATTTAACATTTCCAGTATTTATACATTGTGATACAGTTCCTGTTTTTGCATTACCACTTACTCCTCCTAAATATATTCCTGCATCACTTGCATTTGCTTTCTCTTTAGCCATTTCTATTTGTATATTTCCAGTATTATTAGATTTTGTTATATTGCCAGTACTTTGTCCAGATATACCACCTACATAAAGTGAATTCTGATTTTCATCATCTGAATTTATTAATATATTTCCAGTATTATTACAATTTGTAATAATACTACTTGTAGAACCAAAAATTCCTCCTAAATATATATTTACTTCTTCTCCACTTTCTACAGATTGTAATTCTATATCACCTATATTAGTACAATTTTTAGATGAACTAGCAGATCCTGATATTCCTCCAATATATAAATTTGTACTTGTTTGATAATTTGCCAAATTTTCTGTATAAATTTTTCCTGTATTATAAGCACTTACTACTGATCCTGAACCTGATATTCCACCTATATATCCGCCACTTTTTGTATTACAATTTACATTTCCTGTATTATATACATCTTTTCCTGAACCACTTCCTGTTACTCCACCTATATAACAATTAGATGAATTACCATTAGAATTTGCATTTATATCTCCTATATTATAACCATTTGTTACTGAGCCTGTACCTGATATTCCTCCTACATATAAATAATCTGTAGCAGTTCCTGAAATAATACCTGTATTATATACATTAGTTGCTCCACTATTTCCTACTATTCCGCCTACATATCCAGCACTTCCATCACATGTTATATTTCCAAGATTATAACAATTTGTTGGAGATCCATATGACAAAATTCCACCTACATAGAAAGTCCTTCCACCATTATTTATTATATTTCCTGTATTATAACAACTGATTGCTTTTCCACTATTACTAATTATTCCACCAATATATATATCTGAATTACTAGAGTTTACAATTATATCACCAGTATTATATGAATTCATTACTGTTGAATCTCTTGATGATATACCTCCTACATATACAGAAGAAGATGCTGTTGGTGGCATATCAACATTTATATTTCCTGTATTATAGCAATCTTTAACTACTGCTGAGTCTAGATATGCTACTATTCCACTAATATAACTAGAATTATTTGATGATGATAATTCTAGTTCACCACTATTATAACAATCAGAAATTTCAAAACTTGCACTAGCACTAGAATATTGTTCTCCTACTATTCCTCCTATATATTCTTTTCCTGAAATTTTACTAGAATTATAACATTTACTTATTTTTGCATTGCTAGTATAACAATAACCTATTATTCCTCCTTCACATTCTGCATTAATTATTTCTCCCATATTATAACAATTACTTACATTTATATTATCACCACCTACATGTCCTAATATTCCTCCTATATCTCCATA
Source organism: uncultured Clostridia bacterium (assembly GCA_947631185.1). Lineage (GTDB taxonomy): Bacteria > Bacillota > Clostridia > TANB77 > CAG-508 > Scatovivens. The sequence continues at coordinate 3,817 of CANRKJ010000051.1, forward strand.
ATTTTGTTCTAAATTTATAGATATTTTTGCTTTATTATAACAATCAGAAATGTTTATAGATTCACTAGCTTGACCTACTATTCCTCCTACATATGCACTTGAATAAGAAGAAGTTATATTTCCTGTATTATAACATTTCTTTATATCTATTAAACCAGAACCAGTATATCCAATTAGTCCTCCTGTATTATTACCCCCTTCTATATATGCAGTATTATAACAATTATTTAATTCTATTTCTCCTAAATTATATCCAATTATTCCACCTGTAAAATCTCTTGTATTAGATATTTCTCCTGTATTATAACAATTTGTTACAATAGCTTTAGTACCAGATGATTCTCCTACTATACCACCTATAAATCCATTTGAATCAATCTTTCCTGTATTATGACAATTATTTAGTATTAGATTATTCTCAATGCTATAATCTCTATTGTAAATATATCCAATTATTCCTCCTATCATACAAGTATAATAAGAATTTTTTGAATTTTCTTCTATATTTACATTACTATAACAATTTTCAAATTTTCCACTATTAGATAGTTGTCCAACAAATCCACCACTATACTCTGTTGCTACAAAATTACCAGATATACTTAAATCTTTTACTATTAAATCTTGAACAAATCCAAATAATCCTGAATAATTATTAGTTGAATTTTCATAAATATTTTTTATTTCTTTATTATTTCCATTAAAACTACCTGCAAAATAAAAGTCAGAGTCTATTCCTATTGGTGTAAATCCTTTACCTGATAAATTTGTTAATTCATCTTTTATTCCTGTGATTTTTCCATCTCCATTTAAATCACCATAACTTATATTTTCTGAATCTTTATATGATTCTTTTTTATTAAAATCTAAAGTTCTTTCTAATGTTATTTCTACTCCTGTATATGTATCACCATCCTGCACTTGATTTGATAATTCAACTAAATCCTCTATATTATTAATTGTTGTTATTCTTCCTTCAGGCTTAGAATATTCTAATAATATTGGATATCCATCATTTTGTTCTTCACTATCTTTTGCAAAATTATCACTATCTAGTTCTTCAATAAATGTATCTGACTTCATTTCTACTTCATTTTTACTTATTCCCATTAGATTATTTTCTGTTCCTTCAATTGTTATATTTTCTAAATAATAACAATTTCTCTTTACACCATTTGAAGATCCACTTATTGGACCTACATATGATTTATATGATGAACTTGCAGAACCATTTACATTACCTATATTATAACAATTAAATATTCTATCACCTTGACCTAAAATTCCTCCTGTATAAGAATTTCCTCTAGTCGCAGAAGCAGTAATATTTCCAAAATTATAGCAATTTTTAATACTAAAACCACTTTTATTTCCTACTATTCCTCCTGCCTTAACATCACTTGTACCTGTTCCTGTAATATTTGCTTTATTATAACAATTAGCAACCAGTACATTTCTAGAAGAACCTACTATTCCTCCTGTTATACTTCCTGATATACCTTCTAAATTATAACAACTTAATATTGTACTAGAAGTTACATCTCCTACTATTCCTCCTGTGGTATTTCCTGATATACTTCCTTGATTATAACAATTTAATATTGTACTAGAAGTTGCTTTTCCTACTATTCCTCCTGTGGTATTTCCTGATATACTTCCTTGATTATAACAATCTGATATTGTACAATTTGTTGCCTCTCCTACCATTCCTCTTGTTGTATTTTCTGATATATTTCCTTGATTATAACATTTTGATATTGTACAATTTGTTGCACTTTTTACTATTCCTCCTGTGGCATTTCCTGATATAGTTTCTTTATTATAACAATTTGATATTATACTATCTTTTGCACTATTTACAATATAATTACCAGAAACTCCTAAATCTATTATTTTACTGTCAGTAATGCTATCAAACAACACTCCATAAATATTATTTATTTCTTTATTATTTCCATTAAATATTCCTCTAAAACTGCTTATAGACATAAATCCTTTTCCGGAATTACTTGTTAATTCATCTTTTATTCCTGTTCTTTTTCCATCTCCATTAAAATCCCAATATATTACATTTTCTGAGTCTTCATATGATTCTTCTTTATCAAAATCTAAATTCCTTGCTAATGTAACTTCCACATCTTTATATGAATCACCATCGGCTACTTGAACTGCTAATTCTACTAAATCTTCTACATTGTTGATTGTTGTTATTCTATCTCGTATAGTTGCTTCTAATAAAATTGGATACCCCTTATTTATTCCATCTACATCTTGTTTAAAATTATATTTATCTAATTCATTTATAAATGTATCTGATTTCATTTCTATTTCTGTTTTACTTATTCCATCTAAATACTTTTTATCTCCAGTAATTGATATTGTATTTAAATAATAGCAATTATTTACTTTATAATACTGGTAACCATGTATTGGACCTACTTCTGATTTATTACCAGAATATGTTGTTTTTGCACTAACATTACCTATATTATAACAATTATATGCTGAACCTGAGGCAGTTATACCACCTGCATTTGCTGTATAACCAGTACAACTAACATTTCCAAAATTATAACAATTTTTATTAGTAGCACTATATGAAATTCCTCCTGCATAGGTATATCCTCCTCCTGCATAGCTAGTTCCTGTTATATTTCCAACATTATAACAATTATATATTTTACTTCCATATCCTACTATTCCTCCTACAGATATTCCTCTAATATTTGCTTTATTATAACAATTATATATTTTACTTCCTGAAGCATTAGCTGCAATTCCTCCTGCAGAGCTATTTCCTGTTATATTTCCTGAAATTCCTAATTTTTTTACAGTTCCACTTAAATAACCAAATAACCCTGCATAACTAGTTGAATTTATATATATATTCTTTATTTCATATCCATTTCCGTTAAATTCTCCTTTGAACGCAGTATTAGAATCACTACCAATAGGTGTAAATCCCTTTCCTGACGTTAATCCAGATTTTAATGATGAATCTTTATATGATGAAACTTCATTAAAATCTATTGTTTTAGTTAATGTTACTGTATGTCCTGCATAATCTATTCCACTATTAACTTGTTCTGAAAGTTTTACTAAGTCATCTATTGTTTCTATATTTTCTATATATTCTATTTCTTCTGGTTCTTTTTCCGTATCTTCTTCTGGTTCTTCTTCCGGCTCTTCTTCCGATTCTTCATCAGCTATATTAGTTTCTGCTTTCTTTAATATTGGATAACCATCATTTACAAGTTCTGTATCTAATTCAAATGCTTCTGAATTTAACTCTTCTATAAATGGTTCTAATTTCATTTCATCTTCTGGTTTACTTATTCCTTTTGCATTATTTTGAGTACCTTCAATTGTAATTCCTTCTTGATAATAACAATTTGTAATTTTACCATTATCTAATCCAGATATTGGTCCTACATAAATTTGTGCTGTAGAATCAGTATTTCCGCTAATTATTCCTGTATTATAACTGTTATTTATTTTTCCACCTTGTCCTACTAATCCTCCTAAATAATTATTTTCTGTTAGTGATGAGCCAGTAATATTTCCTCTATTATAACAATTACTTATATTCGCACTTTTTGGATAAAAAGTACTATAAGATGATGCTGATCCAAAAATTCCACCCATATTTAATTTTGATGAATTGTGTGCAGTTATATTTCCTCTATTATAACAATTACTTATATTTACATTATTTTCAATGTATTTTGTACTATAAATATAATATCTACCCATAATTCCACCAATATTAGTTTCATAAACGCTTGAACTATTTGAATTTTCTATTTCAATATTTCCTGTATTAGAACAATCACTAATATTTAAACTATTATCAGTACTACTATATGATCTACCTATAATTCCACCCAATTTTATATTAGAAACATTTTTTATAAATATATTTCCTGTGTTAGAGCAATTAACAATATCTACATTACGATAAATATAATATGAATCTCCAATAATTCCACCTAACGTAACATCAGAAGCGTTTTCTATTGTTAAATTTACTTTATTATGAACATTTTTTATTGATCCATCTGTATAATCTCCAATTATACCTGAAACATTTATAGAACCTCCTTTTTGAGTAAATTTAACTTTTATTTCTCCTGTTACACTTAAGTTTTCAATTTTACTGCTAGTTACAGAGCCAAATAAACCTATATCACTTGTATAATAATTATCATCATTAACATTAATGTAAAGATTTCTTATTTCATTATTATTTCCATTGAAACTTTTACCAAATCGATTAGATGTTCCTATTGGTGTAAATCCAATTCCATCTGGATTTGTCAACTCTGCCTTAATTCCTTCTATTTTTCCATCTCTGTTTACATCTCCATATTTTGTTGTATATGGATTTTGATATGAATCATCTTCTTTAAAATCTAATGTTCTCATTAGAGAAATAGTATCAGTTGAATAACTATAGCCCCATCTAACACCTCTTGATAATTCAACTAAATCTTCTATATAATTTATTTCATTTAAATTTCTGTCTTCAATTTCTTTTACTCCATCAGATACCTCAAATAACTGTATAACTTCTTCTTTTTCATATCCTTCTGGATATCCAACTTCTTCTAATAAGTATCTACCATTTCTTAAACTTAATGTTATTTTTCCATTTTCATCTGTTGTTACTATATGTTGCCCTTCTTCATTTAATGTTCCTACATATTCTCCATTTATATCTCTTGCATAATCATATGGTACATCTACTTCTTTTATTATAAAACTTGCATTTTTTATTGGTTCTCCTGTTTCTTTATCCTTTTTTATCAATGTAAATAGTG
>CANRKJ010000052.1 GCA_947631185.1 uncultured Clostridia bacterium
TGTCAACAACTTTTTTAAAACTTTTTAAAAAACTTTTTTGAAGTATTTTTTTGCAAAAAAAGATGCTAAAATTTTGTGTTTTTTTGAAAAACCTTTATATAATGGAATGTTCTTATAATATTTCTAATATATAAAAAAGAGCAAAACTGATTTGCTCTCCATTTAATATTATAACATATTTCATGAGTTTTATCAACTTTACTATTAAAAGGAAAAATTGTATAATTATGTTAACCTATATTTTTTCTTACATCTACAGATATTATCTGTATAGCCTCACAGCGATAAGAAATTTACAAAAGAAAATTACTAATGAAAGGAGATTATCTAAAAAAATTTTTAAAGAAAGGAGCCACTTATTTAAAACAAAATTTCATCCGTAAACCGTATTTACAGCAGAAAGGAAAAAAACATGAAAAAACTTTTAAACCTCATTAACTTTGACATTCTTGAACGGCCAGAAAATGTAAAATCGTTTGCTACCAAAATTGTTCTTTGTAACATTATTGGTACAATTGTAATCGATTCTCTGGCTTTCGCACTCAAAGGAGCTGAAATTGCAATCAAATCTGGTATTGTTTGGCTTGCTATTACTCTGCTTCTTCTGTATTTTGGTGAGAGAACTCTTGAATCAATTTATATTGCATTCATAGATTACCAAAATGACCAATTTAACCAGCTAACCACCAATGTAGCTGCAAAAGTCACACTCGAACTTTGTGAAATTACAAAATCCAAAGTTTTCAAGGATGAAAACGGAAAACTGTCAAGAGTAGAACACCCCGAATTAATTCAGAAATCAAAAAGTTACATTCAAAATACATGGGCTTTGTGGGTAAGAACGCCAATACTCATTTCAAACATAGTTGTTCTCATTCTTACTCTCACATTTTCTATTGTTATCTCTGTAAAAACTTCATCTTCTTTGGAAACAATTTTAACATTACTGATGCTTTTTATTAGTTTGGTATTTTATTTCATTTTTTCTAAAAAAAGAATCAGTGTTATGAAAGATTTTAGAAAAATCAAAAAAGAAAATGAATCAAAAGTTGATGTTTTGTATACTGAGATAAAATCTACTGACTTCATTTCCGTAAAAGACTTCTATTATCACGCCAAACGTTTCATTGATGTTTTAGACGAAACCAATAATACCGAGAAAACAGAGCGTCTGAAATTAAACAAAGTTTTTATTAAAAGAAGTATAGTAGCAACAATTCTAATATTTGGTATGATAGGTATAAAATTTTTGGTATCACATGATTTTTCAATCAATAGTTTTATAGAAATCATCACTCTATCAACTATCTACTCTACCATACCTTCACGAATTGCTACAATATCTTCAAACTTTGAATCAGTAATGAACATTGTTGTTGATTTGGAAACATTATATCCAGATTTTAATAACATCCACGAAGTATACAAAAATGAAAAAACAAAAAAACTGATTACTACCTCTATTAGCTCTGTTACAATTTCAGAATTTGAAGTTTCACAGGACACAAAAGGAGCATTCTCATTAATAAACAAAAACTCTATCACTATGAAGCAAGGCGAAACTTATCTTGTTTATGGTCATACTGGATGTGGTAAGAGTACTTTGCTCAATCTACTTACTGGAAAGCTAAGTTTAAAAGATAGTCCTATCCAATTCTCAAACGGTAAAACTGGTTATTTGAACTCTATCGCATACCAAACAGACAAAGCTATGGCAAACCATTTTGTGTTGAATGAGATTACATTAACTGATAATTATGATGAAATTATTATTCCAAAGTTATATGAAATTCTCAAAGGTTTGCATCTTTATGATGAAATTTTGTTAATGGTTAATGGTACAGAGTTTGATAACGATAACATTTCTAATGATGAAAAAGTTTATAATCTTTTAAAGTCCAAAAAAACTAAAGAATTCTCTTCTGGTCAAATGCAAAGATTAGCTCTTACAAAACTTTTATACTCATTAGATAACACCATCCAACTGGTAGCATTAGACGAACCTTTCAATCGTCTTGATGATCAAATAGCACAAATCTGCATGGAATTCTGCAAAAATTATATCATGAGGCAAAAAAGAATTCTTGTTTTAGCAACACATCAGGTAGAAATTTGCAGAAAATATGCAGACAAAGAAATCTCATTTTCAGAGCATTTGAATCAATCTTTTATTACAGTAACAATCTAACCATAATTTCTTATTAAAGCATCAAATCGACTCGCACAATTGTGTGAGTCGATTTGTATTTAAATACATCAAAAAATATTATCCAAAATCATCATAATCAAAAAACCGAAAATAATTCCTAAAGTTCCAAAACTATTTTTATAATCCAAATGTACCTCTGGTATTAATTCTTCTACTACAACCAATATCATTGCTCCTGCTGCAAAAGATAATAAAAACGGCAAAATGCATGTAATAAAACTAGATAATACTAAAGTTATAACAGCAAAAAAAGGTTCAACAGCACCAGATAACATTCCTAATAAAAAAGATTTATTAGTGCTCATTCCTTTGCTTCTAAATGGTAAAGAAATAGTAGCACCTTCTGGTATATTCTGTATTGCCACTCCTATTGCTAATGGAAGAGCTACCATTAAATTTTCACCTCTTAATACTTCTGCAAAAGCCACACCAACTGCCATTCCTTCTGGAATATTATGAAGAGTTATAGCTAAAGCTAGCATATTTTCATTAACCTTAGTAATATTTAAATATCTATTAGATATCATCAAAAAAGCTACTCCTGCTATTACTCCAGAACTACATACAAATGCTCCTAACAATTTATTTTCATAATCTTCAAGTGCTGGAATTATCAATGACCATATTGAAGCAGCAATCATGACCCCTGCCGAAAATCCTAACAATATTTTTTCAACTTTTTTATTAATTCCGTTTCTAAATAGGAATACAACTCCTGCACCTAATGTAGTACCAAAAAATGGAATAAGTATTCCTATAATTATACTTAAGTAATTTTCCATAAATCAACCAGCTTTCCTTATATATACTATATAATATGAAAGCTTGGCTATATATGTTATACTCTATATAGACGAAATAACAAATTGCGCTGTATTGTTTTCTTCATCATAAATTATAACTAAACTGAATTGTGCTTCATCTGTTGATCTTATTAAAATATAACATCCATCAACTTCATTGATTTCCCAATTATCATAATCTTTTAGGTATTTATCTATGTCTTCTTTACTAATTGACTCAACATCAATAACATAATTCAATTTATAATTATTTTTATTACATTCATCTTTTACACTATTTATTTTACCCACACTTAGTGTAGTGATATCATATTCTTTCAAATCAGGCCAAACTTTTTTTGAAACTGAATTAGTTGATTGTTGAGATGAATCATTTGTACTTTCTATATTATCTTTACCTTTATTGTTTAACACTAAAACTAAAGTTATAATTACTATCAATATAAAAGCAATAATTCCTACCACTATCCAAAACTTCTTATTTTTATAAAAATCTTTATTCATTAAACAATCCTCCTAAATAATGATTATTTATATTATATCATATATTTAGTTATTTGATTTATTTGTAATCTTTTTTTTATTAAAATGTAATATTTACTTATGTAAAACAGATGAAAAGGAAGAACAAGAGAAATATATTAAATTATACAAATAAAAAGAACCCTCTTACGAGGGAAAGAAAATTTTCTTATTTACATAGACTACTCGTTTTTTCTGCCAGAACCATCTAGATTAGAGTATACATTTTCGGCTTCATAGTCTTCCTTATACATATATTCAACCAAAACATAGCCATCAGCTGCATTAACAACTTGAAGTACAACAACTTCATTTCCGTTTACTGTTGGCTTAATTGTAGTCGAAAGCATGTTAGACGCTGAAATAGAAGTTATATGAATTCCGACAATCCGACTTTTAGGATGTGATTTGTAAATTCCTCCTTGACACATTTTAATTGAAACGTTGTTTGTTACTTTTGGGTGTTCTACTGTTATGTTGTTATTAAGCATAAACATTTCCTCCTTGTTGTGTTTATTTGACGAGTACAATCCCACATAATTAGTGAGATATGGGTTACAAATGACATAGTATCTAGCCTATATCATTTAAAATTGTACCACAAATTCGCATAATTTGCAAATTTTATTAATCCCCGTTTAGACGATTTCTTTTAAAATCGCCATAACTGTCCACCTTCCTTTTCGAGTCCCACTCTTTACGAAATGCATATTTCAAGTTATTTTTAGCATAGAAAAATGTAAGTTTTGCCTAGTTTCAGGTTGTTTTTTGATTTTATTTTAGTTATAAAATATTTTTACTTACTTATTTCAATTTTTGATATTCTTTTTTAACTTCATTTGTAGAACTTCTTATTTCCATAAAAATCATCTATCTTTCTCATATTTATTAGCAATTTGTTTTAATATATTATAATCTTTATTGTAATACCTTTGCATAAACATTTTTGAATTTTGTTTATATAATTTTTCTGCCATTTTATCTGATACTTCTATAAGAATTTTCTCAGTCTCACATACAACTGGTGATAATTCATTTATGTCCTTCGTTATAACATAATTTTTACAAGCACAAGTATGTTTGCATCTTTTTCTTATAGCACAATTTTTACAAATTTCATTTTCTTTATTAGAATTTTTTATTAAATTCATTCTTGCATTTATATCAATTCCATCTTTACAATTTCCTATAATAAAATCTTGATTATTTACGAATTGCATACAAGGATAAAAATTACCATCTGTTCCTACATTAATTATTTTCATTCCAAATTTGCACTCTTCATTACAGTTATATTCATCTTTTATGTATGTTTTTATTTTTTCATCAATTAATGGAATTTCTACATCACATTCTTGTAAAATTTTCTTAGCATAAATTTCTGCAATTTCATTATATTGTTTCCTTATTTCATATAAATCTTTGTCTTGCCAGTCTTGTGAATAATCGAATAATAAATTTATATATTTAAATCCCATATTTATCAAATATTCAACATTTTTACTTAAATTTGATAAATTATTTTTTGTTATTACTGACATAGAAACCACTTCATCAAAACAATTTAAAAGTTTTTTTGCATTTTTTTCAACTATATTAAAAGTTCCGTTACCATCTATTGTTTTTCTATTTAAATCATGTGTTTCTTGCATTCCATCAATACTATAAGCAATATTTAAAAATTTGTTTTCTTTCATATAATTTATAAAATCATCATCTAATAATGTCCCATTTGTTGTTATGCTATAATAAAAATTAGTATTACATATTTTAGAATTTATATAATCAATGGTATCTTTTATCATATTTTTTTTCAATAATGGTTCTCCACCATAAAATACAATTATTGAATATTTTTGTTTTCTTTTTATTTCATAATCAATTAGATTTTTTATATCTTCAAAAGAAATTTCTTTGCTTCTCTTATTTTCATAACAATAAGCACAATTTAAATTACATTTTTCAGTTAAATGAATTATATATTCCATACTTTTATCTCCTAATATTTATTATACTTAAATTTTTATTAAAATTCAAACTTACTCTAAATTATTTTTTTTATTTAACTTTTTACGTATATTAATATTCATTGTTCATAAAAAACTGGTCTGAATCAAAAGCTTTAGACCAGTTTTTTACTTTCTAAAATATGTAATATATGATATCTGGTAGAGTACATAAAATAAACATTATTATAGAAGTTATTATAGAAATTATAAATATAACTTTTACCCACTTTTTTACTTTTATAGGTTCAGATTGCTTTCTGGATTTTATTTTAGTTATAAAAATGCTCAAACCAGTTATTATCAAAACTAATGCTGATATTATTTGAACGCCACGACATGCATCAAAAAATATTCTTATAGATATAGAAATAGGTGTAGGAAATCCACCAGAAACATCCATAACATCATCAAAATCAAAATCACTAATAGACCTAATAGACATAGTAGCAAAAGCATAGCTTTTCATTATCATTGTTATTCCTAAAGAAGATAATCCAACTTTCATCCATTTGTTTGGAATACTATTTAATAAATGTTTTTTACTTACTTGTTTCAATTTTGGATACTCATTTTTAACTTCATTTTCAACACTTCTTATTTCCATAAAAATCATCTCTCTTTCTCATATTTATTAGCAATCTGTTTTTAGAATTTATATAATCAATAGTATTTTTTATCATATTCTTTTTTAACAATTGTTCTCCATCATAAAATAACATTATTGAAAAAGTTACGCACACAAATATTATTACAATCTCCTTTAAAAATTCAAATAAATTATTTTAAATTTTATACATTCTAATAATATATGTTATTTATAATAAACTGTGTTAGAATACTTAAAATAAACACAATTATGGAAAGTATAAATATAACTTTTACCCACTTTCTTACTTTTATGGGTTCAGATTGTTTTTTGGATTTTATTTTAGTTATAAAAATGCTCAAACCAGTTATTATAAAAACTACTGCTGATACTAATTGAACGTCATTACATGCATTATAACATATTTTTATAGGTCTAGGAATAGAATTAGCAACAAAACCAGCAGTAGTTAATTCTATCTCAGTTATTTCAAATCGACCTAATTTCAACTTACCATAAGCAAAAACATTTCTTTTCATTATCATTGTTATTCCTAAAAAAGATATTCCTACTTTCATCCATTTGTTTGGAATAATGTTCAATAAATGTTTTTTACTTACTTGTTTCAATTTTGGATACTCATTTTAACTTCATTTTCAACACTTCTTATTTCCATAAAAATCATCTCGCTTTCTCATATTTATTAGCAATCTGTTTTTAGAATTTATATAATCAATAGTATTTTTTATCATATTCTTTTTCACCAATTGTTCTCCATCATAAAATATAATTACTAAATATTTTGATTTTCTTTCATAATAAATTAGACTTTTTATAATTTCCAAAAAATTCATTGCTTCTCTTATTTTCATAACAATAAGCAAAATTTAAATTACATTTTTCAGTTAAATGAATATATATTCTATACTTTTTATCTACTAATATTATTATATACTATTTTTAGCTATTTTTCAAATTTTCACTTTTCGAGTCTCACTTTATTAATAGAAAAAGCCAAATAGCTAAAGCTATTTGGCTTTTCAGACTGTTGACAAAGTTATTAAAAAATTTTGTCAATAGTCTTTTCTTTTTTATAAAAATATATTAAAATAAGAATAGAAATCTTTGTGATTTT
>CANRKJ010000053.1 GCA_947631185.1 uncultured Clostridia bacterium
TGGAATTGTATTTTTAAACTCTATATTACATACAACATATAGATTATGCTTTACTCTTTTTATATAATTAAATAATAGTAAGTCCCTTATTATGCTTTTAGCTGTATTTATATTTCCCGTTAAATTATAGATATCCTCTACATTAAAAACTTTTAAAGTTAATAATTTTTCATACCTTTTCATTTTACCACCACGTTTTTTGTATTAATAGTGTGTATTTTTACACCTTTTTGTTACATATTAACATATATTCTATATCTAGTCAATATATTTTCTCGTTTTTTGCATTTATAATGTGTGATTTTAAATGCTAATGATACATTTTTCGTGACTTGACAAAATCTAATTATTATTATAAATTTCTTTCAATATTTTTTACTCATAATTAATTCCATTTTTTTCTCACTCTTTTATACTTTTATAGTTTTATGAAAATATTTTAATATTTATTGCGGGCGCCCAATGTGCGCCCCTACATTTGCATTATTTTTTTCAAATATTTTTATTATAAATTAAAATTTGATATATTTATAATTTTCTCTCATTGCCTCTTATATTCATATTTTTAATTTTGCGGGCGCCCAATAAAAGCCCGTACATTTATTGCATTATTTTATTTAAATATTTTTTATTATAAATTAAAATTTGATATATTTATTATTTTCTCTCATTGCCTCTTATATTTTATATTTTTAAAATTTGTAGGGGCGCTCATCGGGCGCCCGCAAAATTTCTGCATGTCTTATAAGCATTAAATTTAACATATAAATTCTAATATATTTAGCTTAATCAAGAGAATAATTCGAAAATAAAAAGGCAGCCTTTCAGACTGCCTTTGATTAGTTTATGCTAATCCTGAAAATTATTGAAATTTTGTTATATCATCTACTCTTCCTGCAAAATATGGTTTTGATTTCCCTTTTTCTCTTAAAAATATTGCGAAAGTATCATCTACATAAAAATATCTTGGTTCATCTTCTTCTATTATTGAATCTATGGAAGTAGAAATCATTTTCATATCAATTGCAGCTTCACTTTTTACTTCTCCACCTTTTTCATCTAAAGAAAATTTTATAGTTTGTATTGCTTTTTGTATTTCTGCTGTATCATAAATTGGATCAGCTGTCTTAAATTTCTTATTGGCTAATTCTGTATATTCTCTTTTTTCATTAAATGTTAATTTAGGAGCCTTAAACTCATCTATATCTTCAAAAGATTTACTTCCTTTATATTTTGAAGATTCATCATTCATATTTTTATATATTTCATTAAAATTATTTCCTGTAGGATTTTTACAGAATATCACTTCATCATTTGTTTTAGTATCTATTAATACTGCAAAATCATCTTTTGAATTATAATATAAAACTGTAATTTGATTTCCTACAGAATCTTCAGTATTTTTATCTATCCCAAAATACTCTACATCTTTATATTCATTTCCAAATTTATCATTATCTAATTTATCAAACTCTTGTAAAAACTCAAATTTCCTGTATAACATTGTATAAAAGAAATATCTTTTAATATCCGTATTATTAGGATCATCTAACTCTTCTTCCGACCAATCAAAATCATCTAATATATCACTTGTTTGATTAAATTTTTCTTTTATTCCTTTTTCTATTTTCTCTTTTAGAGCTAGAGTCTTTAATCCATAAATCTTAAAATAATAATCTTCTGAAAGCATTGATTCATTAAAATCTTCTTTGTTTAGGTTTTCTACCATATCTAATTGAGGATTAAATACAATATCTTTCTTTACAACTTCATTTTTCATATCATTCCACACTAATTGAAATGTTCCACACCAACTGCTATCTGCTGTTATTGTGTCATCCATTGTTGGCACAACTGTAATACTCTCTGTATCATTCTTTGTTGGTTCAACTTTATTACCTTTAGTGTCATTCTTTATTGGCACAACTGTATTATCTTCAGCCATTTCTAATTTCGTTGCTTTTTTTCCAAATATATTTGCTTTATTTACTGCAATAATCCCAACAACTATTAATAAAATTACAACTACACATATTATTATTATTTTTTTACTCATGTACTAAGCACTCCTTTATTCAATTTTTCCTTATAATTCTACATTTTTTGTATTACTTTATTAGTATAACATTAACTATCAATTTAAGATATATTTTTGAAATATTATAAAAACAAAGTTGATGATAAATTTAATTGATTCTTTAATAGAAAGATTTGAAAGAGATTTAACAAAAATTGAAAAAAATAAATATATTTTTAAAAATTAATGAGAAATAGAGTAGAATCAAAATTTTTTTATATTGGTGTTCCCAGGCGGACTCGAACCACCGTCTTTCGCTTAGGAGGCGAGAGCTCTATCCAGTTGAGCTATGAGAACAATAGTTAAATTTTTTTATATCAATTGTATATACATATTTAAGTATATCTATTATATCATCTTTATGAAAAAAATCAATGTAATTTAAGTTATTTACATTCATATTCAGGATTATGAAAAAAATTTGATATATTTATAATTTCAATTTTGCGGGCGCCCAATGAGCGCCCCTTTTAATTATATATTAGATAATTTTAATTCATCATTTTTTACATCTACTACAACATTACTATCCATTACGACTTGATCTGCGATAATAGCTTTAGCTAATAATGTTTCTATAGAATCTTGTATATACCTTTTTAGTGGTCTTGCACCATAATTAACATCATATCCATGTTCAATTACAAATTCTTTTGCTGAATCTGTAAGTTCAACTTTTATTCTTTTATCCTCTAGTCTTTTACAAATATCTTTTAAAATCAAATCAACAATTTTATTAATTTGTTCTTTTTCAAGAGGTTTATAAAATACAATTTCGTCTAATCTATTTAAAAATTCTGGTCTAAAATTCTGTTTCAATAACATATTTATATCTTCTTTTGCCTGTTTAGATATTTCGCCATTTTCTGAAATTGAATCTAAAATTATATTTGAACCTAAATTAGATGTTAATATAATTATTGTATTTTTAAAATCTATAGTTCTACCTTGAGAATCAGTTATTCTACCATCATCTAAGACTTGTAGTAAAATATTAAATACATCTGGATGTGCTTTCTCGATTTCATCAAATAAAACTACAGCATATGGTTTTCTTCTAACAGCCTCTGTAAGTTGACCACCTTGATCATAACCAACATATCCTGGAGGTGCACCGATAAGTCTACTTACACTGAATTTTTCCATATATTCACTCATATCTATTCTAACCATAGCATTTTCATCATCAAATAAGCTTTCTGCTAAAGCCTTTGCAAGTTCAGTTTTACCAACACCTGTTGGACCTAAGAACAAGAAAGAACCAATTGGTCTATTTGGATTAGCAACTCCTGCTCTTGACCTTAAAATAGCATTACTAACTTTTTCTACAGCTTCATCTTGACCAATAACTCTTTGATGTAATATATCTTCTAAATGAAGTAATTTATTTTTTTCACTTTCCATAAGCTTTGATACAGGTATTCCTGTCCATCTTGCAACAATTTTTGCAATCTCTTCTTCTGTAACAGTATCTCTTAAAAGATTTTCTTCTTTTTGACTTGCTATTTTTTCTTGTTCTTCTAATTCCTTTTGTATACTTGGTAGTTTAGAATATTTAAGTTCTGCAGCTTTATCCAAATTATAATTTCTTTGTGCTTCTTCTATTTGTGCATTAACATTTTCTAGTTCTTTACGTAAAACTTGCACTTTGTTTATAGCATTTTTTTCATTTTCCCATTTTGCTTTCATTTCATTAAACTTTTCTCTTAGTTCTGAAAGCTCTTTCTTTAATTCTTCTAATCTTTCACTTGATATTTTGTCAGTTTCTTTATTTAAAGCAGCTTCTTCTATTTCTAAATGCATTATTTTTCTAGAAATATCATCTAATTCACTTGGCATTGAATTCATTTCAGTTTTTATTAAACTACAAGCTTCATCTACTAAATCTATTGCTTTATCTGGCAAAAATCTGTCAGATATATATCTGTTTGATAAAGTAGCAGCTGCAATTAAAGCTTTATCTTGTATTTTTACACCATGATAAACTTCATATCTTTCTTTTAATCCACGAAGTATTGCTATAGAATCTTCAACAGTAGGTTCATCAACTAAAACTGGTTGAAAACGTCTTTCAAGAGCAGCATCTTTTTCTATATATTCTCTATATTCATTTAAAGTAGTTGCACCTATACAATGTAGTTCACCTCTAGCTAGTAATGGTTTTAGTAAATTTCCAGCATCCATTGCGCCATCAGTTCTACCAGCTCCCACTATAGTATGAAGTTCATCTATAAATAGAATAATTTTTCCTTCACTTTTTTTAATTTCCCCTAATACAGCTTTAAGTCTTTCTTCAAATTCGCCTCTATATTTTGCTCCAGCTACAAGTGAACCTAAATCAAGAGAAAAAATCTTTCTATCTTTTAAATTATTTGGAACATCACCATTTACTATTCTAAGAGCCAATCCTTCAGCAATAGCTGTTTTACCTACACCAGGCTCACCTATTAAAACTGGATTATTTTTTGTTTTTCTTGATAATATTCTAATTACATTTCTAATTTCTTCATCTCTTCCGAATTACTGGATCTATTTTATTTTCTCTAGCAAGTTTAACAAGCTCTTGCCCATATTTTTCCAAAACATTATAAGTTTCTTCTGGATTTTGATTTGTAACTGTGCTATTTCCTCTTACTTCTTTTAGAATATTCATAAATTTATTTTTGGTAATACCTAAATCTTTAAATAAATTTCTAATCTTATCATTAGCATTATCAAAAATTCCTAGCATAATATGCTCAACTGAAACATATTCATCTTTCATATTAATAGCAATTTTTTCAGCGCAATTTAATGCTTTATCTGTGTCAGGTGAAATATATACATTATCCATACTTCTACCTGTCATTGTAACTTTTGGAAGTTTAGATATTAAACTTTGAACTTTAGATTTAACAAACTCATTATTGATATTCATCTTAACAAAAATTTCTGATATTAATCCATTATCTTCTAATAATGCATATAATAAATGTTCTTGTTCTATTTGTTGATTAGAATTTTCGCTAGCTATGCTCTGTGCATTTCTAATAGCTTCCATACTTTTTTGAGTTAATTTTTCTACATTCATTTTATATCACCCCTTAATATAATTTTAGCAGTCTCATTACTAGACTGCTAAAATTATATACCTTTATTTTTTAATTGTCAATATATGAATTTGCCAATTATCTTAAAGTTTTTTTAGATATTTCTTCTAATTTAAATTTGCTTGACTTTAATTTTTCTTTTAGTTCTTTATATCTATATGTAACAATCTTAAAATCTGATTTGCCATCAAAAATAAATCTTAATGCTTTAGTATAATTATTATCATTTGGCTTATCAAATTCTTCAATAACAAAACTTGCATTTATTTCTTTTAAAGTTTGAAATGTTGTGATAAATCCTGCACCAGTACCTCCGCTATTTTCATGTGTTGTAACACGTTCGAGTCCAAGTTTATTTAAAGTGTCAATTTCAAACTCAATACCACTATCATAAATACAAAATTCATAGTTATCATCTTTTATACCTAAAATTGCTAATATACTTTTATATTTGTTATTACTGTAATTTATTGCAATAATAGCATCTCTTATGTGGTCACCAACTAAAGTTATAAATTTAGATTGATTTATATAATTGTTTATTAAATAATTAATATTGCCATTTACTTGTAAAATAAATTCTATACCATTTTTATTACATTCATTATACATGTATTCGAATACATCATCTAATTCTTCAATTTCTGTTTTTGGAAGATTTACTTCAATTTTAATTTTCTTCAACTCATTAGAATATTCATCTGTTAATGATTTGATTCTATTATTTAAATTAATTTCTTCCCCTATTTCAACATTTGTATTCATTAATGCTTTTTCTATTTTTAAATTTAGGGCTTCTTGTCTATTATGAAATTTATGATTTAAATCACTTATTTTCTGCTTTTCAGTAGATAGCTTTTTGATTTCATCATCTTTTTCTTTTAATTTAGATTCATAATCCTTTAATGTTTTCTCTAAAAGTTTTTGACTATAGTATGTTGTTAGAGATTCCTTTATAATTACTATCATAACTATGGCAAAGAATAAGATACTGAAGTAAAAATATACTTCTGTATGTTCTTTTTTTAATGATATATTAACTTGCGAAACCGTGTCAAAACTATAATTTATAAATGAACATAAATACAATATTATACTACTAGCTATAACCACCATTGAATCAATATAATGATTTGTATTTTCTGATTTTAAAAATTGTAATCCATTTTTAAATCTTTTTATTTTAAAAAGTAAAAATAATAATAATTGTTGAATTAAAATTATCAATAACGCATAAAAAATCTTACTATCAATTTTGAATATATTTATAATAAAAAATGTTATACTTACAGGTATAATATAGCAAACATAATATATTGAATAAGAAATAAGATTTGAAAATATTATATAACCAATATTTTTCTTATAAACCATATATGAATAGATAAAAATGTAAAAGTATAAAAATAAATTCGAATATACTACTTTTCCCATAGCATTTTTTAATATTAAACAAACCATACTAACAAATAAACTTAAAAGAAAAAATACTTTTAAATTATCATTATGTACAGTTTGTGTTACTTTTCTTAATATATAATTTATACCAAATATCATATAAAACACTTTAATAATATAAACTATAGAATCTATTTTATCCATAATTACCCCTATAGTATTTTATTACATTAATAAAAAAATAGCAATCCAACGTGATTGCTACAATTAAATTTTAGTATGAAAACCAATAGATAAACCAGTCCCAAAAACTCATATCGTTCACCTCCAACATTCTTGTTGCCTAAAGAATATCATTGATGAATATTGAATTTTATGGCTTTTTGGACATCATTTTCTTAATATTTTTTGACAAAAAGTGACAAATT
>CANRKJ010000054.1 GCA_947631185.1 uncultured Clostridia bacterium
CAGCATTTTGAGTGTTTTTTTTATATCATTAACATAAATTTATTTTTTCAACAGCCTCCCCAATGAGCGCCCCTACATTTTTATAAATTATTATATATTTATGTTTCTTTTTATTGTATAAACATATATATAAAAATATTTTATATATGTTTTGCGGGCGCCCAATGAGCGCCCGCAAAATTTAAAATGATATTATTTTTTTCTATCTTTTATGTATATAGCCAATTCTTTTAAAAATTCTCCATTAGGATAATTATTAATTATATTTATTGCATCTGCTATAACATCTTCTAGTCTCTTTTCTGCTTCATCTAAACCATACTTAGTAACAAACGTGCATTTCTTTTTTTCAATATCATTTCCCACTGGTTTACCCAAAATCTTTTCATCACCAACTATATCCAATATATCATCTTTTATTTGAAATGCTAAACCAATATTTTCTCCATATTGAGTTAACTTTTCTAAATCATCCTCTGATGCACCAGCTAATATAGCACCAATCCTTATTGAAGCTTTTATTAAAGCTCCTGTTTTATTTTTATGCATATACTCCAAATAATCATTAGAAATTTTTTGTCCTTCAAACTCTGTATCTACATATTCACCGATTATCATCCTTTCAACTCCATGAGTTAATTCTTTATATGCCCTTATTTTTAAATCTCTTTCTTCATTTGATGATTTAGATATTTCTTCACCTAAAAGTAAATATGCTTTATTAAGTAACATATCTCCTGCTAATATTGCTGTAGCTTCACCAAATGCCTTATGATTTGTTGGCTTTCCATGTCTAAAATCATCATCATCTATTCCAGGTAAATCATCATGAATTAAAGAAAAATTATGAATCATCTCCATTGATACTGCAAATGGAAAAACCTTTTCATAATCACTTTTGAATAATTGGTATGAAGCAATCATCAAAATTGGTCTTAATCTTTTTCCACCTGCCATTAAACTATATTCAATAGATTCATTTAATTTTTTCTCTATTACTTCATCTTTTACCAATTTTTTATTTATTTCTGTATCCATAATACCAGCATATAAACCTAATTCTTCTTTAAAATTCATTAAAATACTCCCTTATATCATATTTACTTTACAGATTTTATCATATTATTTTCCAAAAATCTACAATTTTCACAAAAATTATTTGGAATCCGTATATTATAAGAAATTCGAAAAAATTCCTTGTATATAAAAAATGTATAAGCTTTCATGGGATGCCGAAAAAATAATTTTATAATTCTCTTAAATTCCTTGATTTGGTTCGTCTGTAAAAAATTATATATAAAAAGAAAAACCCTGAGATTTTTATTCTCAAGGGCTTTCCTTTCAATGCTAGTCAAATGATAAGCATCTTATCCGGAGGTTTGGTTGGAATGCGGAATTTTGATGTTTTACCATCATGAGTAACAGATATAGTTGAATAATTCTGCTCTCTACCCAGCTCAAACATCCATGTTTTTTCTCCGCTTATACCATAGAATCTTTTCCTGAGATAGTCATATATCCCTATACTGATTGGGAACTCTACTCCCATATTCTCAAGAAAAGGTTCAAAATCGTCAATTGTCCATCCTTCAGAATTAAAAATTTTGCTTACCTCACTGAAGGCTCCACTAGATGGTACTGTCCACTCAATCCGACTGTTTCCCATAGAACAAACTTCCTTTCTGTAATTATACATTTGAAAAACAACCCCATAATGATATGGGTAATCTACATAACAAATTATAACATATACAGAAAATACTGTCAAATTCAACTTAATTCTTAATACTTTTTTGTAAAAACTTTTTACTCATTCATTAAAAAAGATTCCTGCTATTACTGCAATATCTTGAATTTCTTTCAATTTGTGTATTATTTATATTAGTATTATTACCATTTGTATTATTATTAAAATTTATATTTTGATAATTTCCAGTTGTATTAGAGTCTGTATTATTGCTATTATTATTTATTGTACCATCTATATTTAATGAAGAATTAAATATTTGTGTATTAAAATCAGTAGAATTAAATTCATTTTTATTTATTATACACACAAGTAGTTTTACAAATTGAATAACTAAATATGTAAGTAAAAAACCTACTAATCCAACTAAAATAGCAGATAATATATTTGTTGATATATCAGTACTTAGAGAAATGGTTGCAAAAATTAAAGTTCCTATTATCCCTATAAAAATACTGCAACTATTTTTTTTTATACAATTATTATATCTTGGTATAATAATTGTCGTAAAAAAACAAATTGAAATTATAAATGTTGATACAATTGCAACTATTAAACCTAAAGTAACATTCGTAATAATTCCTAAATAAATTAATAATCCTACTAGAAATCCCACTAGAATTGCTAATATAAGAGCATTAAAGCATCCATATCTTTCATTATCACACATACTCTCCACCTCTTTATATAATGTATGCATGATAAAATAAATTTGTTATTATCTTTTAATTTTACTTTTTATAATTCCTAATCCTCTTTTCAAAAACATAAATAAAAATTCATCTTTTAATATAACCAACATTCCAAAATAAACAACCATACCAACAAAAATTTGTATTATTAGAGAAATAACTATATCGTTTATAAATTGTTTTACTATAAAACAAGCAATAAACATTACAAATCCAGATACAAAATATTTTATACTTAATTTTATTAGCTCTACTATACTAATTTCCGTTTTAATATTCCTTAATTGTAATATATCTACCACTAATTGTGATAAAACTGTAGCTATTGATGCGCCAACTGAATCATAATAACGTATCAAAATAAAATTTAAAATGAAATTAACTATTAATCCTATTGTTACAGATATAGTATATTCTTTCTGTTTTTTTGTTGGAAGTAAATATTGAGTTCCTATAACATTTGCTATTCCCATAAGTAACACTATTGGACTTATTATATTTATTAAAATAATTGATTTATCATATCCTTTTCCAAAAAACATTGGAACAAATTCATTTGAAATTGCAATTATTCCAAACATAAGTGGAAAAGATAAAAAAAACACAAAATTGAATGATCTTTTAAGATAATCTTTAACTTTTTCTTTATCTCCACTCGCAAAGCTACTAGCCATCTTTGGAACCATTACTACCCCTAGCGAAGTAACTATTGTAATTAATAATCTAATAACTTTCTGAGCTTGTTCATAATACCCCACTTCTGTTTTATCTGATATCATTTTTCCTATCATTGTTTTATCTAGATTATTATATATTTGATTTGATATTTGAGGAATAAATAATAATAACAATGGTACTATATGTCTATAAAATGTTATATTTTTTATTTTTTGACCTTTAAAATATTTTGGTAAATATACCCATAATGACAAATTTCCAATAAAATCTGCAAGTGAATATATTAAAAAGAATTTAATAAGATCATCTTTATTATTTACTAAAATAAATACCAAAGTAACACTAACTAATCTTACTACTATGTTTCTTATTACTGTTTTTTTAAATTCTTCTAATCCCTGAAAAAACCAACTTATATCTACAGCAGTAGCCAAAAGTTCTAATAATAAAATTCTATAATATATTGTATAATTTCCTCTAATCATAAATGCGAAAAAGTAAATTAAAATTGCAATAAACATAGTTATAAACCTAAATATAACTATTTCTACAAAAGTCTTCATTCTTTTTTCTGCATTTTCTTGAGCATAAGCTATTTCTCTTTGCCCATATAAAGCTACACCCAGTGATCCAAATAATATAAAGTATGATGCTATAGAATAAGTATAACCATATATACCAATCCCCTCACTTCCTAGAACTCTTGAGATATATGGTGTAGTTATTAATGGTAAAATTAAAATTAAAATTTGATATGTTAAATTATATGCATAATTTTTAGCAATACTTTTTTTTGCCATTTATATATCCTCTCTAAAATTATAAATTACGCGGGCCTAAATAATGACCCGCATATATTTTATTAGGAAAGTTTTAAGGACTTTCCTATTATAGAACGTCTTCGATCCAAATCTCTTATTGATTTTCTACAGTTTCTGTTGATGTTTGAGTAGTATTTCCACTAGTAGGTTCTGTACTTGTGTTTGTTGTGTTACTACTTGAAGTTGGTGTAGTTGCAGGAGAAGGATTAGAACCATTAGTTTGTGTTCCATTTCCTACTCCGTTATTTACATTATTTACGGTTGTATTTTTCACTTGTGTATTTTGATTAGCAGTATTAGTTGTATTTTGAGTATTTGTAGTATTAGTTTCTGGTTCTGGATTTTGTGGCTCTGGAACAACTTCAGGCTGAGGAGGCACTTCAGGTTGGTGACCTTTACAAACCTCTGGAACAGTTCCAGAAATAAATTTTTCTGTATATACATTTGCGCATGTTTCTGATGCACATAGTCCTGTATCTGAGCAAATTGTAGCTGTTACTATACCACTTGGTTGGTTAAAATCTTTTGGTTCAAGACCAGAATGAATTCTTTTCATAACGCCTGACCATAATAATCCAGCTGGATTAGTTCCACTATATATTATTTCTTCATTAACATCATAACCATACCATGCTACAGCTGTATAGTATGGAGTAAATCCACATAACCATCTATCATAATCATCATTAGTTGTACCAGTTTTAGCTGCAACAGTTATACCAGGAATTGCACAATATTTAGCAGTTCCAGCTGGTCCAGTAACGGTCTGATTTAATATATTAGTTGCAATATAAGCAACATCTTCATCAAAGACTTTAGTTTTCTCATTTTTAGCTTCTAATACAACATTACCTTTAGAATCAACTACTTTTGAGTAAAATGTAGGTTTAATGTAATTTCCACCATTTGCTATTGTTGCATATGCACCACACATTTCAAGTGGAGTAACTCCTTTATTTAATCCACCAATTGCAACAGATAATCCAACATCTTTATCTGTTAAAGTTGTAATTCCCATATTTTTTAAATACTCTTTTGATTTGTCAACAGTCAATTGTTGCATTATTTTTACAAAAGGTATATTCTGCGATGTTTCAATTGCTTGCCTTACTGTTATATTACCATGAAATCCATTATAATTTTTTGGATTATAATTTCCTGGAAATGTAGTAGCAACATCATCATATTTTGATGCACCTGTTATAATTCTCTCTTGTAACGCTGGTGTTAATACTGCTAATGGTTTAAATGCAGAACCTGTCTGTCTAGTTGATTGAGTTGCTCTATTTAATCCTCTTGACTCTGTTTTTTCTCCAAGCCCACCAACACATCCAAGTACATATCCATTGTTCTGATCCATAACAACTATAGCACCTTCTGCATATTCTCCAGGTATCTCATTTGATTTCAATACATATTTTTTATTTTTTACTTCATCTTCTAAAGCAATTTGCACACTATATTCTTGTGTACTGTATATAGTTAATCCTCCACCATATAAATAACTGGTAGCTAGTTCTTTTGAAATTCCTTTCTCATTCATAATATCTTCTATTAGTTGAGTAAGAAGTGCATCAGTATGATATGAATAAACATTTCCAGATGTATCACCTTTTGAAAAAGCCATTCCATTGTTAACTTCTGCAATGGCATTGTTATATTCATCCTCTGTTATATAATCTAACTCTCTCATCTTGTTTAAAACTGTTTTAGTTCTTGTTTTGATTTTTTCCATATTTTTGCCTTCAGGATCTTCTGCAAAAGGTTTATAACCATTTGGTGAATTGTTTATTCCTGCCATAAAAGCACATTCAGCAACACTTAAGTCTTTTGCTGACTTATTAAAATAGTATTTTGAACCTAGTTCTACCCCATAATAATCTTGACCAACAAAAATTATATTTAAATATGTTTCTAGAATTTGATCTTTAGATAAAACTTTTTCCACTTTATATGCTCTTGCCCATTCTTTTAGTTTTCTATTAATTGTTTTATCTTTATCAGATGTTGCGTTCTTTACAAGTTGCTGTGTTATAGTACTACCTCCAAAAGATGTAGAACCTTTATGAGTAATATAATTTAATATTGCGGCACCTGTTCTTTTAAAATCTACTCCATTATGTTTATCAAAACGTTCATCTTCAATTGCAATATATGCTTCTGGAAGATGCTTTGCCATTTCATCAAGAGATATAATTTTTCTTTTCTCTTCACCATTAAGAGTAGCAATTACTCCTCCACCCATATCTAATATTACAGAATTAGATTCTCCAATTACTAAATCATCTGTATTAAATTCATCCATTGCAACTTTAAAATTTGCAACAAATATTGCTGATACAACAATTACAGCTATAAAAATTGCTATAATTAATATCATAAAAAATGCCTTAATTTTTTTATGTTTCTTTTTATTTTTATTCTTTTTTTTAGGATTATCATTTACTTTAATATTTTTATTATTTTTTGATTGACTTTTTTTACCCATATTTAATCTCATTCCTTCCTAAAGTACAAATCTGGTCAGAAAAATTAAATTTTGGCTAGAAAAACAAGTTTAAAACTTATTAGACGTACTATTTACATTAATTAAATTTTAAATGAAGTCCGTCAACTCGCAATGCCAAAATTGTAATTATTTTTCCACCTTCCTCCAATGTAAAAATTTACTTTTTCATTTTATACTTTTTATTACAAAAATTCAATAGTTTTTATAAGAAATTAAATCGAGTAGAGGATAACACTTAATGTGTTTCTCCCCTCTCACACCACCACTCATGCGGTTCTCGCAAATGGCGGT
>CANRKJ010000055.1 GCA_947631185.1 uncultured Clostridia bacterium
GCCGAATATAAACCATTAAACTTATTGATTACAAGTGTGGACTTTCTTATGATTAAAGCAGCATATAATTTCTTTATATTCACCAATAATAGCCGCAATCCTCGTTCAAACAATGCTTTTTCATAGTGTACACTCCTCCCTTGCTGCCCAAAACTGTAAATTGTTCATCTTCTCTCAAGTCAACAGTGTTTATGTCACAGCACATTGGACAAACAGATTTATGTGTTTCATTCAATATAATAATGCCGGGATCCTTCAAAGGATACTTTGGTACTGTATGAATTTGTCTGGATGAAAGTCTTCTATAACCGACGACCCATTTTTCATCCCATGCTTCACTTATATAAACTTGATCTGCCCCTCCTTCAAATTTCGTATTATCAGTTGTATATATTGGTGCGACCACGCCGACGCTAATCTTTATATCTTTGGGAACAAGTACCTTGGCCTCATACATTCTTATATTCTTCCACGTCGGATTTAATGCAAGTCGTATTTTTGCGTCAATGGGGGATTCTGCAAATTCCGTGGATAAGAATCTACCGATATTTCTTGCTCCTTTCACGCTTTCTTCTATTTTGGATTTATATTCGCCAAAAATCCTATAAAGCACAATCTCTTCCGTTGTTATATAAGTTTTATATTCGCCGTTTAGAAAACTTTCGATTTCCTGCTCATCCAGAATCTCTCTTTCAATTTCACAAACCTTTTCTGTGAGAACGGTTTTATACTTTGTATTAAACTCTCCCGATTTATAAAGCGTTAGCGCATCATAGTCACAGCAAAACGGCATACCGTACCCCTCATCATAATTTCTGATTAAAGACGAAAAAGCAGCTTTTGTTAATCACGATACTACATTCTTTTTCAATATAACATAAAACTTATTTACAACAGATTCAAATTCAACGTCGGAAATAACGCCCTGCAAATACTCGTTACATATTGTGCCGATATCCTTTCCGCCAATTTTATACGAGTCATCGTCATCTCCAAACACATCGAACTCAATCTCTTCAAACATTTCCGGAAAGACTTCTGCAAAATCCTTATGAGAACAATCTCCATTTTCAAATTCTTTAAGTATCCGAAGGCAATCATCAGCAGCCATTATGTCAAATAATACATGAGGATTTCCGATTACATCTACCTCATCTTCCCGAGCCTTTGAATATTCACAATCAATATACTGCTGCTCGACCTCATCGATCAGTTCCTGCGGAATTTCTCCATTACATATATCAAAAATATAGTCATTAACCATTGCTGGATCAAAATCTAATGGTTTGATACTTTTTATATATCGAAATAAAGACGTGTTATGATTAGAATTTATCAAAAATACTAAAAGCTCTTTGAAAGATATTCTTTCATCAATGTTGTTTTTTTGCAACGAATCCTTTTTATCGTTGTTTAAGAATATTTTTGCCGATTTTGAGTCTGCCCGCAGTTCATAAGTAAAGGTATCGTTCTTGTCACATCCTTGCCGGATTAAATCGTAATACTTTTTTGCTATTCTTCCTATTACTCTTCCAAATAATTCTTTAACATCATCATTTACAAGCAGGCTCTCGTCAGAGACGCTTCTCTCCATTTTTGATTCTTCTAAATACTTATAAATAAATTCTTCAACAAGTCGCTGTTCCATTTTATCGGGTGAGCCAAAATCAAATCTGCTATATCTGCCGTTATAATAGAAATTAGTAATAATACTTAAAAACTCGTTCTCTCTTTGTGAAAGCTTACATTCCGTTAGCTCGTTTATTCGCTTCTGTAATGCAACATGGCTATGAGTGATCAGACCATTGCTAAATTCCTTAACCGTTTCCAGATTGAAATCTTCAAATAAAACAACAACGATCTTTTGCAAGCGTTCTATGCCGACGGACACATGATATAAGAACGAGAAAAGTTGGGCATCCTGTCTTAAACTTTTCATTTGATTTAAAGTATGTATACCATCATAAATAAAGTCCCCGGCTATTTCAAGTTCGGTAACCATGTTAAAATTTTTATAGAACCATACCTCGTCAACAATCACTATTATTCATCCTTTATTTTCTAAAATATTTTATTATAAACAGACAACGTTCCAACCGACCTGTTTTAGCAAGTCAATCTGACTTTTCGTAACTGAGTCTTTACACATTGCCATACACACCAACGCCCTTGCCCTTGTAAGCGCCACATAATGGCATTTTAATCGAGTGCTGTTCTGAGACCCAACAGATTTAGGAGGATTATTACACAACCATGGAAGAATGCTTTTAATATTTCTATCATGCCAAAACGTATCAACCACAAGTGTAGCTAACTGATTTTTTCCTTTTACAGAGTGAACACTCGCAAAATGCAGATTCAAAGATCTCCCGCTATCGGGGCTTATATATTTCAAAACATTATTGCGGCTTAATGACGGCTTTTCCTGCCGTTCAGTTTCACCGTCTTCTTTCCAAGATAAAAAAGACTCTTTCATACTTTGACCAAAATAGTTTCTGACTAAACTTTGCGTTAATGTTGCTGCGACCCTCCATTCTTCTTCGCTTCTTATTGGGAGTTTTACGATGCCGAGAAGATCTCTCTTGAAATCCTTGCGCTTAGGTTCCGAAATATAATTAATGACAACATTATATGCTTTTCCGTAACGCGGCAAGTCCATTTTTACCTTGAATATGATAAATTGCCGCAAAAAGTGACAAAGATTTTCCACTTTTGAATATAAATCAGACGTGCTGTTACGAAAATAATCAATCAAATAATTGTTCACGGTATTCTTATTTATAGAATTAGGATTATATCGGTTCCAATAATCTTTTAAGCTTTGAGGATAATGCGGATCGTCTTTTTCAAGAGCTTCTTTGTTATGTACCATTCCCAAAACATAGCATCCCAATGGTTCAGCCTCAGACAATTCTTCATCCGAAAAACAATTTAGAACAAGTTCAGCATAAGCAGATATCGCGACGTATGGTTGTTGCTTGTCAAATAAAAATATAGTATGGTTATTTGCTAATCGGTCATATTTTTCGAGCGTACCGGTCATTCCGCGAGATATGACGCCAAGAGGATCTGCTAATTTGGCAACGCTGTTGCCAAATCTAAGGCTGTTAGATATAGTCATATGGTTGTCTGACGGAAATACATTACAACTACGATTGGTATTGATAGAGTTAAAAATTGCCTGATTTGCATCACCAAATGATTGTTTAATGGTCAACGCAGCATCCATAAAGCACCGATTGATAACTTCCCATTGTAACGAATCGGTATCTTGAGCTTCATCAATAAAAAGAACCGGAAATCTTGTCTGCACAATTTTGTGAAGAAAATCGAGCGATTTTAAAACATATTTAGAAATGTAGAGCATTTCGTCGTATGTGTAATGACCGTTTTTTAAAGAACTGTTAACAATACTATATACATCCTTATATGTAGGGGAATGTTCGCCGCATCCTATATTTAATTTAATAGGAAAGTCGTCAATTTCCAAGTCATTTTCATCCAAATGCTTATGTTCAAAATAATTTTTAGAACAATCGTTCAATTTAGAAAAACGGTTTTTCAGTACATAATCCCGATCTATATTTTTGACAGCATATCCATTTGAACGCAGCCATGGAAGTGCTATAAAAGTATTAAAGAAAGAGTGAACAGTTCCGATAAAATGAGGATAAGAGAGCAGTTTCTTGCCAATTTCGGTTTTTCCCAAGCGCATTTCAATTTCATCTCGGGCGGCATTTGTATGTGATAATACACATATCCCTTTATTATCATACGGCCATTTTTTGGCAAGTATCGCAAGTTTAGCTACTAAAACTGTCGTTTTGCCGGTACCGGGAAAAGCCTGTACATCTTTGCTGTCAAGACACTTGATAACTTCTCTTCTACTGCTATCAAACGAAAGATTGCCAAAAAGTTTTTCAGCTTCATCTATGTCATTATCTGTAATTACAATATCGCTATCGCTTAAAACGGACATATTATATTCCCTCCGTTAGATACGCAATTGCGCTCTTTATGTAGTTGGGCAGTTTTAATTCTAATTCCTGTTTTTTATCTGAATATTTTTCTTCGAGTATTGCAGCCATTTGTTGGGCAACGTCCGCCTTAGATGTTCCCTCACGCGCAAAGAAATTATACAGATATGCACATTTTTCTTCTTTAGTTTCTAAAGAATTGAATTTATCAGTAATGGCAGTTTTGCGCGCGGGTTGATTATCAGGAACATAATTTACTTTAACAATGGCGTCAATCAGCTCGTCATGCAAACCGGCAAAGGCCAAGTCATATTCAAATGTCCAATGATCCGATACAAAAGTTTTTACACCTTGACCATCAGCCCTGGATACAATTGTTCTACGGTATCTAGCCTTATCCTCTTCACGAGGAAAATCCGATTCTGCTCGCCATTTTCTCTTTGATTTTTCCGGCCATTCGCTTTGATCTTCATACAATGAATCAATACATCTACCGGGCGCACAGTCGGGCATTATATCTCTATCTGTAATGCAGGCTACATTTATATTCAGTGTATCATTTTCATCCTTGCGCTGAAATATTCTAGCGAAACGTCTCATGCCAATACCTCTGACATTCACAATTGATATACCGTATTCAGTCAAATCCTTCCCCAGTATTTTGGCAATAGTAGGAATCAATAATTCCTCTGATGGGCCCTCAACCATCATAACCGCTTTAGCAAAAAATAAATTCGCCTTTGTACTGTCAAGATATTTTTCTAAAAACGCATAATCGGAACCATCCAAGTTTGTTTTATCACGAGCCAAAGAATATGCCTTTGAAGATTTAATGATGGTAATATTTTCAACGTTTACCACTGATGCAAGCAGCGGAGAATGAGTCGTTACAATAATTTGCTGATTAACGTTCATGCCGTTTGATTCTTCTTGCAAAGATTGAATCAATCTAAGTTGCCTTTGCGCATGGATATGCGCCTCTGGCTCTTCTATCAAAAGAAAAGAGCTTCCTGCATGGCGGTTCAGCAGAAGCTCACACGCCATGCTTAATATATTGCTTGTCCCAAGTCCAACTTTGCCCATACTGGTATTGCTAAGGGTTGACAAGTCTAACTTTTCCAATAAAGATATAAGTTTTTTTCTGTTGGGCGCATCTGCTCCGGCAACTTCAAAACTCGTCCTTACATCGTCGCCCTTTAATAGCATCTTGTCATTCATAATCCCAGATATGATATCGTTGGCATCTTTGAGTTTGGGATGTTCAGACAATAATTTATTAGAGAGATTGACGATACCGGACAAAGACAATTTTCTCAAATCAGTGCCTTCAGAATACTCTTCGCCGCTATCAATTTCGGGTATCCCCTGGATGATTTGCGAAAGACGAGAATTTCTGCCAGATTGCATATTACTGTATGAATCTCGCAAAGGCCGTAAATACGTCACCCTAAGTAGCTCTCTTGCCGCAGCCGATGGAGCAGGGCCGTCGCCGCTTATTCCGGAAGTTATTGTAGTGAATGTACGCGGTGGGGCAAAACCCATTAAATACTTACAGCTCCAATTTATAATCAAACACGGAACAACCTCTTGAACTCCGTCTTCGGCAGCGCTTGATTCCGCATAAGAAAGACATTCTAAAAACGACGCCTGCTCTTCATCCGAAAGATCTGCAAACGTCAAAGTTATATGTATCTCCAACTCTATGTTTTCATTATAAAAGTCAGAAGTTTCAATATGATACCAGCCTTGGTCAGTAGTTCCCATAACTATTCGAATTGCATCTATGATCGCTGATTTTCCAGAATCATTTTCACCAACTAATACGTTGAGCCCTCGATTGAAGGTTATAATCTTTTCGTCACTAAAACTACGAAAATTTTTTAAAGCAAGTTTTTGCAAATACATAGTTTTCTCCTCTTTTGAAAATCTTTCGATTTTGCAGTGCTTTTAATGTCTTTGTCTTGTAAAAAATTAAATAGATGTCTAACCAAATTAAAAATAAATATTATTTGATTATGTACAAAGTACAATAACTCAATATTATT
>CANRKJ010000056.1 GCA_947631185.1 uncultured Clostridia bacterium
AGTAAGTTTTATTGAGCAAGAGCTTCTAGTGGAGTTTTTTCTTAAACTTACTTCGATTAATTTCTTATTCATTTGTTTGAACAAGTGAAAAGATTTACAATCACTTGCTTTTTTGTTATACTTTAATCGGATAAATGGTAATTTATAATATAAAAATATATTTGAAAACTATTGAAAAAAATGTAGGGGCGTTCATCGGACGCCCGAAAAATTAAAATTTTGAATATATTAAATGTAAGATGAATAGTAATTTGAATTGGAGATAAAAAATATGAAATTTACAAAAAATAAAATAATATTCATTGTAATATTTGTATGTGTAATAGTATTTATTTGTTTTTGGATAAATCAAAATACAGGACTAAAAGCATTTGAAAAACAGGTATTGAATATTAAGTTACCAGATAATATTGAAAAAGTATCAATGAAAAGTGGAATAGGTGATTCTGGTGGAAATGGAAATTATTCAACATATCGTGTTGTTTTTATTATAAAAACTGAAATGACAATAGATGAATTAAAAGAAGAATTTGATAATAAAAAAATGACATTTTTAACACACAAAGAAAATAGTGAATTGCCTTTTGTTTATATCACTAAATGCGAAAGTAATATTTTTGAATCAAGTAGGAATTTTAGATTAGTTTTTGATGATTTGGAAAAAATAGAAGATTTTTGTAATTATTATTTTTTAGAATTTATAAAATAAATTACAATTTATAAAAGCAAGTAGATTTATAATTATTTACTTTTTTTGTTATACTTTAATCAGATAAATAGTTTTTTTTTTGAAGGTATAATTATGAAAAGGACTATAATTATTTTAGTAATTATATTTTTTATTGTAGGATTATTTTGTGGAATAGCAACAGGAATGTCAATAAAAATAGTGAAACTAATCTAATAAGAATGAATTATTAGAAATCTTCTTTTCAATATTTTAATGTAGAAAATGATGTTGTAAATATTAAATGCAAACTATATAGTGGCACAAACAAAAAAATATAGACGATTACCTGATGAAATATATAGATTAGAAAGTTGGAGGAAATATGAAAATACAAAATTATATAGAAAATACTTTGGAAAAATTGAATTTACTGAATATAATAGATACTGAACAAGAAAAACAGAATACTATAAATGATATATTGCAAATGCCAAGTGATATGCTTAATGATATGGAAAATAGTCAAATAGTAGGTTTAGTTCTAGATAATATAGGAAGATCAGAATATAATGTTGAAAATAAAGAATACAAATTATTTTCAAATAATGTTTTTTCTTTTGATACTGAAGTAATTGACATAGATATGATGTATACAATATTTTTAAATTTTGTAAATAAACTTTCAAATGAAGAATTAAGGATTACTGATATAATAGAGGATAATAGCAATATAAATTATGAACAAGGAATTGGCGAAAAGATAGTTAGTTTTAAATTGAATAGTAAAGAGTATAAATATATAGCAAAAGTGCAGAATGACTGGTTTGATATGGAAATAATAGGTTATATAAATAAAATTTTACAAGAAAATAACTCTAATAAGTTTTTATATTTTACTAGTGATGGTTGGCAAAATTGTATATTGTTTTATAATACAGAAAAATGGGCAGAAAAATTTAATAGTTATTTTACAGAAATGAATATTGAAAATATATAGTTAAAATAATAAAATTGTATGGGCGCTCATTGGGTACCCGAAAATTCACCTTCGTGTTTATAACGAAATATATATGTAGAAACGCTTGAAAAAATTTGAATATATTAAATTTGTGTAAGAAAGATAAATATTTAGGAGATAAAGTAAGATGAAAGTATTGTTTGCAACAACAAATCCAGCAAAAATAAAAAAATATGCAGAAAAACTAAAAGAGAAGAATATAGAAGTATTAACTATCAAAGATTTAGGAATAAACCTAAAACCAGAAGAAACAGGAAAGAATGCTATTGAAAATGCTTATATCAAAGCAAAAGTATATTATGATAGAACGAAGATTACTACTATTGGTATGGATAATAATTTATATATAGAAGAATTGCCAGATGAAAAACAACCGGGAACACATGTAAGAAGAATAAATGGAAAAGAACTAAATGATGATGAAATGATTGAATATTATTGCAACTTAGTTAAAGAATATGGTGGAAAACTAACTGCTAAATGGGTATATGGAATGGTAATATATGATGGAAAAGAACCAAAAGAATATAGTTGGAGTAAAGACCACTTCTTTTTCGTGGACAAGCCTTGTAAAAAAAGAAATCCAGGTTATCCATTAGATTCAATGTCAATTATGCCAGAATGTAATAAATACTTTGTTGATTTAACAGAAGAAGATAGAAATAAAGATAAAGATAATTACAATGATGATGATGTTATTAATTTTATAGTAAATAATTGTAGAAAGTAGAATTCAAAAAATATGAAATTAGAAGATTTAAAAATTGAATATGATAAGTTACAAATAAAATACGGAGATAAAAAATTAACATCTATATACAATGGTGGATGTATTAATAATCCAGATATTTGCTTTGTTTTTATGAATCCAACAGGTAGAAATATTGCATCAAATCCAAGTTGGAAAGGAAGAAGATCTCCATGGATAGGAACTAAAAATATATGGAAATTATTTTATAAAGTAGGATTACTTGATAAAATAATTTATGATGATATTATTGCAAAAAAACCTCAAGAATGGGATGAGAAATTTGCAGATTTAGTATACGAAAATGTAGAAAAACATAGGTATTTTATAACTAATTTAGGAAAATGTACTCAAGTAGATGCAAGAGTATTACCTAATTCTGTTTATATTGAATATTTAGATTTATTATATAAAGAGATAAAAATAATTAATCCAAAAGTAATTTTAACATTAGGAAATCAAGTTAGTTCTATTATATTAAATCAAAATATATCTGTATCACAATTCAGGAAACAAAGTTTTTCTAAGAATATTGAAGGAAAAGAATATAAAGTTTATCCAGTTTATTATCCTATTGGAAATGGAATGATGAATATAGAAAAAGCAATAGAAGATATTAAGTTTATAATTGATACAAATTAAAAATAATTTTATTAAATAAACATAAATAGTAATTTTTAAATAAGTGGTTAATTGTTAATCACTTATTTTTTTGTTATAATCATTTAAAAAATAACGAAATAAATAAAAAAGAACCTCTAAACATATTTAGAATACTAGAATGTTAATTTTAGTTGACAAAGTTCCAACTCAAATTGATAGAATGCAACTAAAAAAATAAGTATAATTTTAAGTAGAATAAGGGAGGAAAAGAAAATGAATTTAGGTGAAAAATTATTTGAATTAAGAAAAACGAAAAATTTAACACAAGACGAGGTTGCAGAAAAATTAAATGTAACAAGACAAACAGTATCAAAATGGGAAACAAATCAAAGTACACCAGATTTTGATAAGATACTTCCACTATGTGAATTATATGATATTTCTACAGATGAATTATTAAAAGGAAAAAAACAAGAAGAAAATAACTATAATAATGAAGAAAAAAATAATTATGAAAATATGACTAAAAATCAAATAAAGCAAAAAACAGCTGAAGTAGTTTGTAGTTCTGTTTTAATATTCATTGTGGCTATTGCATATGCAGGAATTGGTACTGATGTAATGAAGTGGAATCCAGTTATAGTTGGCTGTACCTTCTTAATAATAATTGGATTTGGTGTAACTAGAATTGTAAAGCATTATATGTCTATTCCAAAGTTTGAAAAAACAAAAGAAGAAGAAAAACAAGACAAAATTGTGAAACAAATAGATGATATTATTGGTGGTATTGGAACAGTAATATATTTTATTGTAAGTTTTTCTACAATGGCATGGCATATTACTTGGATAATATTTATTATTATTGGAATTGTTAAAGAAATTGTTAAACTTATATTTATGTTAAAAGGAGATGAAGAAAATGAAGAAAATGAAGAATAAAAGTAAAATTATTACTTTAATAATTTTATTTTCTATCATAATATTCTTTTTAGTAATGTTTTTGGTAATGTATTTAACAGGAAGAATAAATCAAACAAATGGAATATTATTTTTGGGTTCAAGAGAAAGCACTAACATAATTTTTGATAAAACATATATTGTAGAAGATATAAATTGTATAGATATAAGACAAGATGCAGGAAATGTTATTTTTAAAGAAACATCAGAAGATAATATCCAAGTAATTATTTATGGAGAAAATGAAAGTGATGTAGATGTTAATTTTAATCAAAATAATTTAATTATTGATAACACTAATAAACAAAAATTTACTTTTTTTAGTTTTAGAGTTATAGCAAATATTGTAGTATATATTCCTGCTACATATAATAAAACAATTAAAATAAAAAACGATTATGGAAATTGTGAAATGTTAGATTTAGAAAATGCTACAGTAGATATAGATTGCGATTGTGGAGATGTCAAATTAGGAAAAATAAAAAATGCAAATGTAAAATGTGATTTAGGAGATACAGAAATAAAAGAAATATTGAATAAATGTGACATTAAAGCAGATTGTGGTAATGTAGAAATTGATACAATATCTATACAGGAAGATTCTACAATTAAAGCAGATCTTGGCAATGTAGATATAAATAAAGCTAATGATATTTATATAGAATCAGAGGTTGATTTAGGAAAAACAAACATATCTCAAAATAATAGAAATTCAGAAATAACATTAAAAATAAATTGTGATTGTGGAAATGTAACAGTAGGTAAATAATAAATTATAATCTATGTGAGCAAGTGAAGATATTTACAATCACTTGCTTTTTTGATATACTTTAATCTATAAATAGTAATTTATAATATAAAAATATATTTGAAAACTATTGAGAAAAATGTAGGAGCGTTCATTGGATGCCCGCAAAAGCAACATTCGTGTTTATAAAGAATATATGTAGGGGTCACTCATCAGCGCCCGAAAATCGGTATAATTTTTATTT
This sequence comes from uncultured Clostridia bacterium, assembly GCA_947631185.1. Lineage (GTDB taxonomy): Bacteria > Bacillota > Clostridia > TANB77 > CAG-508 > Scatovivens. The sequence goes on from CANRKJ010000056.1 coordinate 4,989, forward strand.
TTTATATCATCCTGTAGGGGCGCTCATTGGGCGCCCGCAAAATTTTGAATATATTAATTTGTTTGACAAATTTATAATTTTTTGTTAAAATTTTTACTGTTAAAAAATTAAAAAGATGACACATGTAGTGCTTTGCACGTAAATCTGATAACAGAACTTTTTATGTTAGAATTTTACGTACAAAAATTATATGTGTTTTTTTGTCTTTTAGAAAGGAGATTAAAATGCCAGAAACAAAATTCCAAAGATTAATATTTGCATTAATAACAGTAATTATAACTGTGCCTTGTTTTGTTTTTTATTGTTCTTCTTATGAAGC
>CANRKJ010000057.1 GCA_947631185.1 uncultured Clostridia bacterium
TTAATGAAAGATGAATAAAAAATACTTATTGTGACAAATTTTTGACGATAGTAAAAGGTTAAAATATATGATATAATAAACCTAGTAAACTTATGTTGAAAATTTTCTTATTTAAGAAATACTGCGGGAGGTTTTACTTGATGAATTTTGATAATTTAAATAAAATGGTTTATTATATTGAAAAAAATCTTGATAATGAAATAGATTATAATGAATTAGGTAAAATAACTAATATTAATATTTTTATTCTTGAACGAATTTTTATGTTTTTAACAAATATGACAATCATTGAATATATAAAAAAAAGAAGATTGAGTAAAGCATTTGAAGAAATAAGAAATACAAATTTAAAAATAATAGATATTGCTTTTAAATATCAATATAATTCTGCTTCAGCCTTTAATAGAGCCTTTAAACAACTATTTAATATAACACCAACTGAATGTAGAAATGGACAGTCAAAATATAAAATAATACCTATAGTAAATTTTGAATACATGAAAAACGAATATAATTTTGATTATGAAATAAAAAAAATGGATACTTTATCATTATATTGTTATCATATTACTTCCAAGAATCATTCAGATTTATTATATAAAATAAGACAATTATACAAAAAAGTTAAAAAGAATGGTTATTATAAAAAATTTAATGAAGCAGGAATGTATGGAATATTTTCCCAAAAAAATGGATTATATCATTATTACTTAGGCTCAACACAATATTTTCAAAAATTAGAAAAATATGAGATAGAAAAAAGTGAATATGCAATATTTAAGTTAATATCAAAAGATCAGGAATCCATAATAGATTTAGAAAAAAAAATAAATAAGCTATGGATACCTTCCACTAATTATAAAATAAATAATAATTTCAAAATAGAATTATATAAAAATGACTGTTGTTATGTATATTTACCTATAAAATAGTTTTGACAATTTTAATATTTAAAATGTAAAGAAATATACTTTTAAGTATCTTATACTGATATTGGTGAAGTATATGTTTATAAGAAATATTAAAATTACAAAAGATTATTTTTCTTTAGTAAAATTTAAAAATAAGTATTTAATAACGTTTATAATTGTCGATTTAATTAATGTGCTGATAAGTTTATTAGTACCAGTTTTTGCCTCATTGATAGTGGAAAAACTAACTAGTAAACTTTATTCGATGTCACTTTTTTTGGTTATTATGTTAGGTTTAACATATTTAATTAATAAATTAGGATCTTATTGTACCAATTGGTGTTATGCTAATTTTTTTAAGGAAACTTATGTAGATGTTCATAATACTTTAGTAAATAGTATTTATAATTATGATGAAGAATACTTTAAAAAAATATCGACGGGAAAAATTATAAATTCATCAAATACAGATATTATCAATATTGCGGAAATTCCTTCTTTTATAATAGATTTATCTGTTGAATTCATAAGTATATTAGTTATATATTTTGTTTTTGCCAAACAAAGTATTTTAGTTGCTTTATATGTAATTATAATAAATATAATATATTATAATTTTGCTCAAAAATGTAATAACAAAAATACACATTATTTAAAAAAACAAATACATTATGCTGATAAAATAACAGGAATGTTGCAACAGATTTTAATTGGTCTTAAGGATATTAAAAGTTTTGGAATCGGATATAAATTAAACAATAAATTAGACGGCTATAGAAAAAAATGGCAAAAAAGTTATTTTCTAAAAAGGAAATCCTATTTTACTAGAAAAACCATATTAAATTTAATTATTGATTTTGGTAAAATATTTTTATATATTGTTTTAATTTTCTTTCTTATAAAAAATAAATTGCAAATTTCAATATTTTTGCTATTAATTTCTTATTTTGATAGAGCGAGAGAATCAATCAATAATATAATGGACTATGATGTATCTATTAGAGAAGAGTCCGTTTCATTATATAGGATTAAAGAAATAATTAATTATGAAAATAAAACTTTAAAATTTGATGGACCAGTTAATAATGATGATATTAATGGACTTGTTGAATTTAAAAATGTATCTTTTAAATATAATGGAATACCAACATTAAATAATATTTCATTTGTAGCCAAACCCAACCAAATAACGACAATTGTCGGTCAAACTGGAGCAGGGAAAACTACAATATTTAATCTTCTTTTAAGATTGTATAAAGTTGATAAAGGGAAAATATTAATTGATAAATTAAACATTTATGAATATTCAAAAAATGTTTATTTCTCAAACATTAGTATTGTAAATCAAAAAACTTTTATTTTTGATATAAGCATTAGGGCTAATTTATCATTGGTAGATTCTAATAGAAAAAGACAAATTAATGCTTGTAAGCGAGTTGGAATTCATGATTTTATAATGTCGTTACCAAAAGGATATAATACAATTTTAAAAAAAGATGCTTATAATATAAGTGGTGGTCAAAAACAATTACTATCTTTAGCGAGGGCACTCCTTACAACTTCTGAAATTATATTATTAGATGAAGTCACTTCTTCTTTAGATCCAAATACAACTAATAAGATAATAAATTTATTAGATGATTTAAAAGTAGACCATACTTTAATAGTTATTACTCATAATAAAGAATTAATGAAAATTGCTGATAATCTTGTTGTATTAAAAAATGGTAAAATTGATTGTATAGGTAAGCATAAAGATTTAATAAAAAATAGTGATACATATAAAGAGTTAATTTTTAAATAATGAATAATTAAATAAAGTATTTATAATTAAAAAAATAAATAATAAAAAAATTGAGGTAATTGCATTAAAGGATTATAAAAAAGAATTTCCAGACGATTTAACTTTAAACGATAATGAAACACATAATAAAACTAAATAAATTCAGTAAGCTCAATAATAGTAAAAATCTAAGATAACTACAGATGCAAAAGAGTTGCTTGCATTTTTATTATACTGAATAAATCACATTTAATAATTCTATATTTCTATCAAAAAAATATTAAATTTTTAAGATCATGTATCATCTTTTTTTTAAAATATAATTGAAAAAATTTTTTTAAGTTTTAATTGACATTTTTTTAATCTATCATCTATTTGCATTTTTATTTAATCCATATACTGTTAATCTTGATTCAATTTCCAATAATTGTTTTGATACTCGAAAAATAAGTATCTTTTTTAGCATATCATAAGTAGTGCCAATACTATTTTATACCTATAATTACTAATTAATTGTGTTTTTAATTGAAAGGTTATTTGTGCAAAACTTGATAAACAATGAGTTTTTCTTTCTTGCTGTCAAAAGAAGCGGATCCTCTTAAAGATCTGTGTTTTAAAACTTCTTTAGAGATACAAGTTCTGTTTTTATGTGATCTATTAGAAATTTGAGTGAAATTAAAATTGTGATTAAGAAATTTTTCAATAACACATCTATCTTCAAAAGATAAATGTTTGTATTTTTTAGCTTTCATGAAATCTCCTTTCTACCAAAGCCAAAATACGATGAGATATTATAAGATATAAATAAAAAGTAACAAATAAAGGGAACATTTGAAAAGAAGAATAATAAAAGAATAAAAAATAAATACAAGGGTTGAGATGAACAAATAAATTTGCCCTTGTATTTATTTTATATTCCCCGTGTTAGTTAAGAGGTAACGTCCCGAAAGATAAAAAACGAGATGTTAAGTAAAAAACATGTAAAGAACAAAAAAGTTATCAACAAAACCTTGACAGGGGGGGGTAATATTACTATATTATGTTCTTAAGAAGGGAGATTTTTAACGATATGGAAAATAATTTATCAAAAACGAATATACCAGATTTAAATAAGGAGCAACCTAAAAATGGAGGTAACAGTTCTAATGCAGATGAACTAGATGTAACAAAATATGCAAAGCCAGAGTTTAATCAATATCAAATGGAAAATATTTATAAGGGACTAAAAGAACTAAATATACCAGATTTAAATAAGGAGCAACCTAAAAATGGAGGTAATAGTTCTAATGCAGATGGACCAGATTTATCAAATTTAACTAAAGAAGAATTAAATGAGCTAAAAGAAAATATTATTGACGAAAGGTTAGACTTATCCAAATTAGATTCAAAAGATTCAGAAATGAATAATAGATTAAAGTAATTTTTAATAATATTTTAACTATGAAATGAGATGCTCTTACTTATGAAAAATGTTGAAAAAAATAATAGCATACAAATTAAAAAAATTAAATAATGTTAATTTTTTGCCACGTCAAACTATAAGTGTTAATATTGACTCAAAAATATATTATGTAAGTTTAATTGCTGATGAGAATTTTCAAGTCAAGGTAGTATTATTAAGTGAAGATAATAAAATACTAAGAGAAATTTTAACACTTGATAATGATAAGGCTGATATTGTTAAGTTACAAAATAAGTTATATGTATTTTCTTGTGATACAGCTTATATTTTTAATATTAATAATTTAAATGAGAAACCGATAATTAAGTTTTTAGATGCATGCAATATTCAAAAGGTATGTGCAAATAATAAAAATATATTTGCTTATTCTATTGAAAAAGACAAAATTATAATGTATGATCCGGATTTAAATCCTATAAATTTTTATGATAATAAATTTTCGAAAGGAAATATTCATTCATCATTAAGCTTGGCATGTAATGATTTTACATTTTTTTCTATCCCTTTGATGCCATATAAGGAAAAACAATATATTAATATGAAATCAATTATGGCGCAATATGTTGGTTCGCAAATAGCTTCTGAAAATGATCAAATACATTCTTGTACATTTAATAAAGATGAAAATACTTTATACATTTCTATGTATAATTTAATTTGGATTATTAAAGATGGCAAAGAGTTTAGTTATTTATATTTTAAAAACTTTCCAATGACAACAATATTTTATGATAATGACATAAAAAGATTAATTGTAAATTTTGCCGAAATTGGCGAGAAAAATATAAATGGTTCAATTATAAAACTATCTAATGATGAATAAAGAGATAAAGATAAATAATCTTATATCAGAATTTGAAATACCTATAAGCCAAATAGATGAAAAATCTAATTATATTGAAAATCATAAAAAAAGATAAACTTTAAAATAAAAAATTTTTGATATTATTGATACGAATTAAGTTTAAATAAATAATAAATAATATAGTTTGAAATTAAAAATACCATAAATGAGGAATTTATGGTATAATTTTATTGTGGTTAATTTTTTTGTAATATAAGGAGTAAAAAATGTCAAATAAAGAAATAATAG
>CANRKJ010000058.1 GCA_947631185.1 uncultured Clostridia bacterium
ACATCATATGGAATATTCTCTCCATTTACTTTTATGCTTTCTATTACATATCCTTTATCTGGCTCCATTACTATTTCTTTAGTATTTGAATATCCATATCTAACCTTTTCATAATATTCTTTATCTTCTCCAGATATATTTCCTCCTCTTACTCCATCTGATTCATCAACATCTGTTGTTATTTTTAACCTTTGAAGAGTATTTTCTATCTCTATTTGAGTAGAATCTACTGTTGTAGCATCTTTTATTAATAATTTTGGTAAATAACCATCTATATGTGTCCATACCCCATCTTGATTCAATTGATTAAAAAATTCAATTGATTTTATATCTATTATATCTCTAATTGTATCTTCTGGAACCTCTATAGTTTCTACACCTGTTTCTCCACCATTAGAATCTGTATAATTAGTATTTATTGCATTTACATTATATTCCATAGAATTTAAATAACTGTTTCCTGATGGACCAGAATGTGATCCACATATTCTTCCAACATATGCTATACCGAAGTTACTAATTTCACCATTTAAGTTTCCTAAATTATTACTATTAATTACCCTTCCTGATCCAGATATACTTCCTATATAAGCATAACCTGAACGTTGAACATTTTCTAATGAAATATTTAAGTTTCCACTATTATAACATTCTTCTGCATCTCCTGAACCTACAATCCCTGCTATATAATTATATTTATCTCCACTTGGAGTTCCACTATAATTTACATCTATATTTCCTTTATTTATACACTGTTTAGCAGGTCCATTATTTCCTACTATTCCTCCTATAAATAATCCGCCATTTTTTCCAACATCTACTTTTATATTACCTATATTATTACTACTACTTATATCATTGTTATTATATCCAGCTATACCTCCTAAGTGAAGTAAATTTATGTTATCTAAATTTGCTATGATGTTTCCTGTATTATTACTATTTTTAACTTCTTCACAATATCCTGTTATTCCTCCTAAATATATTTCATTTGAAGAGTTGTTTTCTAATGATTTTATTTCTATATTACCTGTATTAAATGCATTATCAATATCTTTTCCATACGCTACTACTCCTCCTATATAATTACTAGGACTTGAATTTGTAATATTAACAGTTATATTTCCTGTATTATATACATTCTTTTGTGAATGATTATCAGCATATCCTGTTATTCCTCCTATATAATGAGAATAAGATGTAGCAGATGTATCATTTACTATTATATCTCCTATATTATATGCATTATTTGCTTCACAAAATCCTGTTATTCCTCCTATATATAATGATCTAAACAATGAATTACCATCAGAAGTTCCTGAAATAGTTCCAGTATTATATACATTATTTGCTTTACCTTGACCTGTTATTCCTCCTATGTAAATAGACTTACCACTTCCAGTTATATCACCTATATTATAACAATTTGTTGCATATCCATTATAGCTATATCCAATAATGCCTCCTATTTCTATAAAACCATCTGCACTAGTGTTAATACCTGTTACATTACCTGCATTATAGCAGTTTATTGCATAACCATATTCACCTATAATGCCTCCTACATATATGCCTGATGATTTACCATATACTAATATATTACCTGTATTATAAGAATTATAAACATTTCCCTCATATCCTACTATTCCACCTATATGAAAGTTGGTTTCTTTATTATCATTTGTTATTATATCTCCAGTATTATAACACTCAACGATTTCAATATTTGTTGATGAACCTCCTTCACCTAATATTCCACCTATATATATATATGAATTTGATTTTAATCCTACATCTCTTATTTCACCTGTATTATAACAATTAGAAATTGATGACTTACTACTATATCCAACTATTCCTCCCATATAGCCTGTTCCTTCAATTATTCCTGTATTATAACAATTATTAACATTTACACCATTATTAGAAATATATCCACAAATTCCTCCTATATATACACTAGAACTATCATTTGTAGTAGATACATTTCCGGTATTATAAGAATTATCCAAATCACATTTTGTACTTAAATACCCTACTAAACCTCCTAAGTATGTTATTGAACCTGAAATATTTCCTTCATTATAACAATTTTTAATTATACCACTAACATTATTATTATCAGAAAAATATCCAACTAATCCTCCTGCATGATTACCTTTTCCTAAAATATTTCCTGTATTATGGCTGTCTATTATATTAAAATATGAATCAGATAATCCTATTAAACCTCCTATATCTCCTGATGATTCTCCTATTATATCTCCAGTATTATTACAATTTGTAATAATACCTTTTCCAAAATTAAATCCAATTAAACCTCCTACATTATTTCCTGTTATTTTTCCTTCATTATAACAATCATTAAAAACTATATCAGTTTTATCTTGATTAATTAATCCAATCAAGCCTCCTACTCCTCCATTAGCAGTTGTAGAAATAATTTCCCCTAAATTATAACAATTGCTTAATGATACAGTTGAAGGATTATTAGAATCAATCCATCCAATTAAACCTCCTACATATCCATACCCTAAACTCTCCATTTTTCCATTAAAATAACATTTTTCAAAATTTCCGCTATCTATCAAGTATCCTACTATACCACCCAAATTAGAATTTTCACATGATAAATCTTCATATATACCTAAGTTTTTTATTGTTACATTTTTAGCATATCCAAATAATCCTAAAGAGCGATTTTCTGTGTTAAAATTAATATTCTTTATTTCATTATTCTTTCCATCAAATATTCCTGAAAATGGAAAAGCTTCTGTACTACCAATTGGTGTAAATCCTTTGCCTGAAATACTGGTTAATTCATCTTTTATTCCTGTATTATCTCCATCTCCATTTAAGTCTCCGAAACTTTCATCTTCTGGATCATTATATGATTCTGTTTCATTAAAATCTAATGTCTTCTCTAATGTTACTTCTATTCCTGCGTATGTATCACCTTCCTGTACTTGGTTTGATAATTCTACTAAATCTTCTATATTTTCTATTTTGGTTATTCTTTCTGGTAAATTATATTTTAATAATATAGGATATCCATCATTTATTTTTTCACTGTCTTTTGCAAAATCATTACTTCCTAGTTCTTCTACAAATGTATCTTCTTTCATTTCTGTTTCTGGCTTACTTGTTCCTGTTTCATTTTTTGTAGTTCCATTTATTGTTGTTTCTTCTCTATAATAACAATTTGTTATTTTTTCTTCATTAGATGTTTTTCCTACAATTGGACCTATACTATCTGTTACTTTGTTCTTATATGCAGATTCTCTTATTTCTCCACTAATATTTCCTATATTATAACAATTATATACATTTTCTCCTCGTCCTAAAATTCCTCCTAGAAAAATCCCTGAAGAACTATTTACCGTTGTTGCCATAGTTGATCCATTAATATTTCCTATATTATAACAATTTCTAATTATATTATTGGCACTATGGCCTGCTATTCCTCCTATTATAACAACACCATCAGTATTTGTTCCAGAAATATTTGCTTTATTATAACAATTATATATTCTACTTCCATCAAGATATCCTGCTATTCCTCCTGCATAAATACAACTATAACTTGGTATTCCTCCTGTATATTTTTTCCCTGTTATATTTCCTGAAACTCCTAAATTAATTATCTTTCCATATTTTACATAACCAAATAAACCTACATAATCATTAGATGAATTTATATGAATATTTTTTATTTCATATCCATTTCCATCAAATATTCCTGTAAATGGAGCATTAGAATTACCAATAGGTGTAAATCCTGATTCACTTGTTAATTCTTCTTTTTTTGCTGAATCTCTATATGATAATATATCATCAAAATCTAATGTTTTTGTTAATGTTACAGTATGATTCTCATAATTTATTCCACTATTAACTTGTTCTGAAAGTTTTACTAAATCATCTATTGTTTCTATATTTTCTATATATTCTATTTCTTTTGGCTTTTCTTGCTCTTCTTCATCTATATTAGTTTCTATCTTCTTTAAAACTGGATATCCATCATTTACAGGTTCTGTATCTAATTCAAATGCTTCTGCATTTAATTCTTCTATAAATGGTTCTAATTTCATTTCATCTTCTGGTTTACTTATACCATTTGTGTTTTTTTGGTTAGCTTGTACTGAAGCACTTTGAAGATAATAGCAGTTTTGAATTTTATTAGTATTTGATCCTTCTATTGGCCCAGCATATGAATTATTTCCTTCACTTATTATATCACCTGTATTGTAACAATTTTGAATTACATAGCCATCTGAATCATAACGTCTACCTGTTATTCCTCCAGCATATGAATAATATGAATTTTCTACAGTAATATTACCTCTATTATAACAATTAACAATATTCTCATAACTTTTGTCTCCTACTATTCCTCCTATATATAAAGTACCATTAGTACATTTTGCTGTTAAGTTTCCTGTATTATAGCAATTTGATACTGAATTATTTGCTCTTCTACCAATTGACGTAATTCCTCCAATATATAAATCTCGTTGACATTTTGCATTGATATTTACTTTACTATAACAATTAGTTATCATTTCTGCTTTACTTACAACGCTTCCAATAGCCAAACTTACTGTATTAGAATAATCTACACTTATTTCTCCAGATACTCCTAAATTTTCTACTTTATTTGCAGAACCAAATAATCCAATATTTGTATTATTATTGTTTAATGTAGTATTATTCTCATTAATATTTATATAAAGATTTCTTATTTCATTATTATTTCCATTGAAATTTCCTTTAAATCCATCATTCATTCCTATTGGAGTAAACCCAATTCCATTTCCATCTTGTTTTGTTAATTCAGTTTTTATTCCTTCTATTTCTCCATCTTTATTTATATCTCCATACTCAGTTGAATTTGGATCTTTATATGAAGATTCTTCTTTAAAATCTAATGTTCTCATTAGTTTTATATTATGACCATCAAAACTACGACCCCAATTTACCCATCTTGATAATTCTACTAAATCTTCTATATTATTTATTTCATCTAAGTTTTTATCTTCTACTTCTTTTACACCTGTTGTTACTTCAAAAAATTGTATTACTTCTTCTTTTTCATATCCTTCTGGATAT
>CANRKJ010000059.1 GCA_947631185.1 uncultured Clostridia bacterium
ATTACTTTAAACTAAAAAATAAAGAAGTATTATTAAATAGTTTATTAGATATGCTTTATAAAAAATCTGACGAAAGTGATGAGGTTGAATAATATGAACAAAGATTTACTTAAAAACTTTATGAATAGAGTTAGTGAAAAACCAAAGAAAGATAGTAGATATCAATATCCTTATGTTGAACTTGAAGAAGTAATGGCTAATCCAAAAGAATATATTATTCCCCAATGTTTACCGGCTTGTAAGGCATTATGGGATAAAAATATAGAAACATTTATGGTAAGTAATAATGACGATGAGGATTTATATGTATTATTAACTAATGTTTCTGATGAAAACATGACAATATTTAATCAAATGAAACAACAAGATTCAAGATTTGTATTTGATGGATATAGGGATACAATTGGTATTGCAGTTAAAGGTAATAATAAAAGTTCAATGCATGAATTACAAGGATTAACTGAAGTATTTAAAATACAAGATACTTTTAGATTTCAAACTGCCGAAGATTTTTTAGAATCATATAAATATACTGATGGAGAAAAAACCATTGGGGATGATGGAACAATTCATAGAAATATTAATCCAGCCCTAGCAAACATCACTTTACAAGAGGCATTAGAAAAAGCTGGTAAAAGTGCACTATATGTTGCAGAAGAAGGTAGAGTATATGAAAGTCCAATGTATTTAAATTGGCATAAAAAATTTGAACAATCTCTAAATAATAGTATGCAAAAAACAATATCGGATATAACACCACATAAAAGTAATGTTGATGGTAATATTGCTCATTTAAGAGATACTTATTTAAGTGCAGAAAGAGATTATGTTTCTGAATTATTAAAGAATGAAGGTATGAGAGATTTAATATCTGAAATAAATGATATAACTCCAGATAAGTTATTTGCTGCAGCACAAAACATTGTTGATAAAGTTGAAATGGGATTAATTCCTGATGATCAAATGGAAAGAACTGAACAACAATTAACAGTTTTACTTGCAGCTATTCAAGACGATGTATTATTAAAAGATTTAGTTAAAGTTCAATCACAAGGCGGTAGAAGTAGATAATTATTTGAGTTCTAAAATTATTAAAAATTTAAAATTAAAAACTAAGAGAGATAGATAAAGCTCTCTTTTTTCATGCGTTTATGTTTAAGATATAAAAAAGTATATTTTAAATTGATGTTTTAAAAGGCAAGATAATTATGTTATAATAATCTTGATATAACATAGAAGTAGAGGCAGTATTAATGATAAAAGAATATATAACATTTATTAAAAATTATATTGAGTTAGCAAAGATAAAAACTAATTATTTGATAATCACAATTGTAACAGCAATATTATATAAAGGTTGCTATGTTTTAGTACCGCTTTTTGGTTCTTTAATTGTTAAATACTTACAAGATGGCACGGAAAACATGGTATATTTATTTTTACTATTATATTTTTTAGCATATGTATTTTATAATTTATTTTTGTATGCTAATTATAAAATATATGGAAAAAATATGGCTTACTATTATACCAGAATGCAAACTAGAGTACTTAAAAAATTAAGTAAAGTTGACAGTGGTTTTAATCGTGTCATAAGTAAGGGAAGACTTATGAATTCTATTAATGGACACATTATAGATATTGGCGATATGAATGACGAGATTAGTGAAACAATAACTGGACTTATACAAATTATATTTGTTTTTGTTATTGTTGGTTTTAGGAACATATGGGTGTGTTTAGTTTTAATAATTTATGCAGTTATTTATACAGTATATACCGTTCATTATGATAAGAAAGTAAATATTTATAATGAAAGGGTAATATACCAAGATGATAAATTTAGTAATTTACTTGCTCAAATATCTAGTGGATTACAAGAAATAAAAACATTTAATATGTTAGATAAATTGTTTTCAAAAATAAAAATTATTCATAATAACTTTAGTAAAAATTATGCTCAAAAAAGAGATTATATGAAAAAAAGAGACAATTATGTTTCGTTCATAAATTATTTTTTCAGATTTACTTTATATATTACAATTATAATTTTGATGATAAATAATTTAGCAACATTAGATATATTAATATTAGTTATTTCCTATCATACTTATATTACAGAATATATTGGTGATTTAATGGCAAACTTAGAAACAATACGAGAAGTAGATATTAAAGTAGGAAGAATAAATGATATTTTAAATTACGAAAGTAGCATAGTAGAGTGTGGCGATTATGTAAAAGATGAAATTTTTGGAAGCATTGAATTTAAAAATGTTAGTTATGCCATAAAAGATAAACAAATATTAAAGAATATAAATTTAAAAGTAAATCATAATGAAGTTTTTGCTATTGTAGGAGAAGCTGGTAGTGGTAAAACTACGATATTTAATTTATTGCTTAGAATATTTAAACAAGATAAAGGAAAAATTAAGATTGATAATGTGGATATCAAAAACTATGATAAAAAATTATATTCTGATATAATTAGTGTAATTAATCAAAGACCATTTATATTTAATATGAGCATAAGAAATAATTTAAATTTTGTTTCCAAGGATAAACAAAAACAAGAAGAAGCTTGTAAGATTACCGGAATTCATGACTTTATTATGAGCTTACCAAAAGGATATGATACAGTTTTACATGAAGATGCCAAAAATGTATCTGGTGGTCAAAAACAAATGATATCTATTGCTAGAACTTTACTTAAAGATAGTGAAATATTACTTTTAGATGATATTACAACTTCACTTGATCCTGATACTGCCACATTTATACCTGATTTACTTAAAAAACTAAAAAAAGATCATACAATTTTAATGATAACTAAAAAACCAGATTTAATGAAACTGGCTGACAAAATAATTGTACTAAAAGACGGTAAAGTTGTAGCAGAAGGTACCCATAGTGAATTGATTAAAAAAAGTGAAGAATATCAAGTTCTTCATTCTCGTAAATCACCTAGTAGAATTGGGGTGTTTGATAATGTTTAAAAGATTATATTTAATAGTTAAAAAATATTTATCTTTAGGTGCTGATAGTAAAAAAAGATTAATTGAATTATTTATAACTTCTTTTTTTGCTAGGACATCTCTTCTTACTTTACCATTTATAGCAGCGGAGATAGTGGATTTTTTAACAGAAAAAAATTACAATTATGCTCTTATATTTAGTTTTGCATTTATAATTTTTGCATTTTTAGCTATAGCTCTTCGTAACTTAAACTATAATGCCTATAAAAAACATGCAATTTATACTCATAATAATATGCAGGATATGCTTGTAAAGAAAATTATAACATACGATGAAGACTATACCAAAAAAATATCAAAATCTTTTATAGTTAATACAGCATTTCAAGATATTGGTAATGTAATGCAAATACCGGATATAGCATTTGATTTAACTAACTACTTAATCAATATTCTTATTTCTATCATAATACTTGTTAGAGTAAATCCATTTGTGGGGCTTATTATGACTATAACAATGATATTTGCCTTTATTTATTCTGCTTATAATTTGGAAAAAAGAGAAATATATTTATCTAAACAAAGAAAAGATCAGGATTATATATCTTCCCTTTTAGGAGAAGTTTTAGATGGCTCTTATGAAGTTCAAGCCTTTAATATAGAAAACGATATTGAAAAATATTTAGAGAAATATAAGAAAAATTGGACAAAACATTATTTTAAAAAAAGGGTATATCAAGATAGAGTTTTTACAATTGCAGATGCATTTATAGAGATATTTAAAGTATTCTTGTATGTAGTTTTTGCTATTTTAATTTTAAAAGGCCAGTACAAATTAGCAACATTAGTTTTAGTAGTAGGATATGTTGAAGATGTAGAAAATTATTTTTGGTCTATTAAAGAAAAAATGGAATCAATATCAGCAATGTCTACTAGAGTTAATAGAATTCAAACCTTATTAAGCTATAAACAAAAAAATATGATGGAATTTGGTAATTATGATTTAGATGATATAAATGGTGAGATTGAATTTAAAAATGTAACATTAAATTACGAGAAAGAAGATATACTGAAAGATGTTAGTTTTACTATAAAGCCAAAAAGTTTTACCGCAATTGTCGGTAAATCTGGTTCTGGTAAGTCAACTATTTTTAGAGCCCTATTAAGACTTTATAAAATTAATAAGGGCGCTATACTTTTAGATAATGTAAATATATATGAATATAATAAAGAAGTATATTCCAATAATGTTTCAATTGTCACTCAAAAACCTTTTATTTTTGAAATGAGTATTAGAGAAAATTTAAGTTTGGTTGATTCAAATGTTAAAAATCAAATTAAAGCATGTAAAATTGCGGGAGTGCATGATGCAATCATGAGATTACCTAATGGATATAATACTAAGTTAATTGCCAACGCAGATAACATATCGGCTGGTGAAAAACAACTTTTGGCACTTGCTCGAACTTTATTATCAAAATCAGAAGTCCTATTATTTGATGAGGTTACATCTTCACTTGATTTAGATACTTCTAAAAGAATAATAAAAGTTTTAAATAAACTAAAAAAAGATCATACTATAATTATGATTA
Source organism: uncultured Clostridia bacterium (assembly GCA_947631185.1). GTDB lineage: Bacteria > Bacillota > Clostridia > TANB77 > CAG-508 > Scatovivens. The sequence goes on from CANRKJ010000059.1 coordinate 4,568, forward strand.
CTCACAAACCTATGCTTATGAAAATGGCTGATGAAATAATTGTTATTGATAATGGCAAATTAGTAGGTAAAGGAACTCATAAAAAATTGATAGAAAAAAATAAATATTATCAATTGTTACAAAAATAAAT
>CANRKJ010000060.1 GCA_947631185.1 uncultured Clostridia bacterium
TGTGGTTGGCGATATGTACCTCCACTACGGACTTTCACCGATTAACTAAACGACATGCCCGTCGCACTAAGCAAAAAAATAATCGCTCTTACTTGCGATTATTTTTTCTATATTATTCTGGTTTATCTTCTTTATCTTCAACTTTTTCTGCTTCTTGAGTTTTTTCAACTTTTTCTGCTTTTACTTCTTCTACTTTCTCTGTTGTTTCTGCTTTAGCATCTGTAGTTGATTCTACATTTTCAACTTTAACTTCTTCTACAGCAGTTTCAACAGTTTCAGCACTTTCTGCAACTTCTGTTTCACCAGGTACAACTTCTTCTTTTATTACTATTTCATTATTCTCAATTCTAGCTCCAACTTTTTCCTTAGTTTTAGCAGCTTTTCCTACTCTATCTCTTAAGTAATATAATTTAGCACGTCTTGCTTTACCAACTCTTACTACTTCTATTTTTTCTATTCTTGGTGAATGTACTAAAAATGTTTTTTCTACACCTACACCATAAGAAATTCTTCTTACTGTAAATGTAGCATTAACTCCTCCTCCTTGTTTTTTTATTATTATACCTTCAAAAACTTGGATTCTTTCTTTATTTCCTTCTTTTATTCTTACATGAACTCTAACTGTATTACCAATTTTTAATTCTGGAATTTTATTTTTTAATTGTTCATGTTCGATAGATTTTAAAATATCCATTTTTTCCTCCTTCTTTTAACCTTTTATTTTTAATTCTCTTAAAATTTTTTTATCTTCTTCAGTTAAATTTACCTTTTCTAAAAGATCAGGCCTTTTTTCTAAGGTATTTTTTAGAGATTGCTTTCTTCTCCATTTATCTATATTACTATGATGTCCAGATAACAAAATATTTGGAACAGGTATATTTTTAAATACTTCCGGTTTTGTGTATTGAGGATATTCTAGTAAACCATTTGAAAAAGATTCGTCTTTTACAGAATCATTAGCCAAAACTCCATTTACATATCTAGAAACACTCTCTAATAAAACCATTGCTGGAAGTTCTCCACCTGTTAATACATAGTCACCTATAGATATTTCTTCATCCACGATTTCATCTAGCACCCTTTGATCAATGCCTTCATAATGGCCACAAAGTAAAATTAAATGTTCTTCTTTAGATAAACTTTCAACCATTTTTTGATTTAAAGTTTTTCCTTGTGGAGATAAATAAATTACCTTAGCAGACTTATAATCTAAAGATTTATATGCATCATATACTACATCTGGCTTAATAAGCATTCCAGCACCTCCACCATATGGAGTATCATCTACATGTTTGTGTTTATCTTTAGAAAAATCTCTAATGTTTATCAAATTAATTTCTAATTTATTTGATTTTATTGCTCTACCAATAATACTTTGTTTTATTGGTTCAAACATCTCTGGAAAAAGTGTTAATATATCAAATTTCATGATATTAAAGTCCTTTTATTAAATTTACTATTATTCTACCTTTTTCGATATCAATTTTTTTTAAAACTTCATCTATAGCAGGTAACAATTTCTGCTGTCCTAATTCATTTTTAACAACATATACATCATTACTACCTGTTGAAAAAATATCATCAACAATTCCTATTTTTTCTCCAGATTCTAAAAATACTTCTAATCCTATCAAATCAGCTATATAATAAGTACCTTCTGGAAGTTCATCTAACTGATTCCTATAAATATAAATATATAAATTTCTAAGTTTTTCAGCATCATCAATTGTATTTACACCTTCAAGTTTTAATATAGTCTGATTTTTGTTATAAGAAACTTTTTCTATTTTATATTCTTTATATTCATTTTTTATTTTTATTAAAATTGTATCTATTGTTTCAAAACGATTCTCAACTTCAGAAAACGAATTAACTTTTACTTCACCTTTTAAACCTCTAGTATTAACTATTTGACCAATTTCTAATTTATCATTCATAATAATTAATCCTTATTTATCTAAAAATTCTACGCTAATTCTTTTATGTTCTTTTAAAGCAATTGATTTCATTAATGTTCTAATAGCATTAGCCATCTTGCCTTGTTTACCTATAACTTTTCCCATATCGTCTTTAGCAACTTTTACTTCATAACAAATTACCTTTGCATTTGTTTTTTCGTTAATAAATACATCCTCAGGATTATCTACTAGATTTTTGATTACAATTTCAAGTAAATCTTTCATTTTATAAATCACTCCTTTGTTATGAATTATTTTGATGCTTTATCTATTAAAGCTTTAACTGTATCTGTTGGTTTTGCTCCATTTTTTATCCAAGTTTCAACTTTTTCTTTATCTAATTTTATTGTAGATGGATCTGTCATTGGATCAAATGTTCCTATTTGTTCAATTATTTTTCCATCTCTTGGAGATCTAGAATCAGCAACTACTATATGATAGAAAGGAGCTTTTTTCTTTCCAACTCTTTGTAATCTTATTTTTACCATTTAAAATTCACCCCCTGGTATTTAATTTATTATTTATATAAATAGAATTATAATTTTTAATTATAATTTTATTTTTTAAAGTTTTGCATATTAGGAAGATCATCAAATTTCTTTAAGTCTTCCTCATTAAAATTCATGTTTTTCATAAGTTTTTTCATATTTTTAGTAGATGACATTTCTTTCATCATTTTTTGAGTCATTTCAAAAGATTTCATAAATTTATTTATTTGTTGAACTGATGTACCACTACCATTTGCTATTCTAATTCTTCTACTAGCATCTAAAATTTTAGGATTTTTTCTTTCTTCAGATGTCATTGAACAAATAATAGCTTCAATTCTAACAAATTCTTTGTCATCTATATTAACATTTTTTATTTGATTAAGTCCTGGAATCATCTTTAAAATTGAAGAAAAAGAGCCTAATTTTTTCATTTGTCTTAATTGAGCTAAATAATCTTCTAAATCAAATTTTGACTTTTTTAACTTCTTTTCTAATTTTTCAGCTTCTTCTAAATCAAATTTTTCTTCAGCCATCTCGATAATTGAAAGTACATCACCCATTCCCAAAATTCTTTGTGCCATCCTGTCTGGATGAAACTCTTCAATATCACTTAGTTTTTCACCTGTAGCAATATATTTTATAGGTTTACCTGTAATCTTTTTTGTGGATAAAGCAGCACCACCTCTTGTATCACCATCTAGTTTCGTTAATACTAATCCATCAATTCCTAAACTCTCGTTAAAAGTCTCTGCAATGTTAACAGCATCTTGACCAGTCATTGAATCAACAACAAGTAAAATTTCATGTGGTTTAATATTTTTCTTTAAATCCTTTAATTCTTGCATTAATACTTCATCTATTTGAAGACGACCAGCTGTATCAATTATTATTACATCATTTAATTTTGACATTGCTGTTTCATATGCTTGTTTTGCAATAATATTAACATCTTTTATATTTTCATTACTGTATACAGGAATATCTAGTTGTTTTCCAATAACTTGTAGTTGTTTAATTGCTGCAGGCCTATATACATCACCAGCTACTAATAAAGGTTTTTTACCTTGTTTTCTGATTATATTAGCGAGTTTTCCTGCTGTAGTAGTTTTACCTGAACCTTGAAGTCCAACTAACATTATAACTGTAGGCGGATTAGGAGAAAAGTTTATTTTACTATCTTCTCCTCCAAGTAATTCAACAAGTTCATCTTTTACAATTTTTATAACTTGTTGACCAGGTGTTAATGATTTTAAAACATCCTGACCAAGTGCTTTTTCTTCAACTACTTTTGTAAACTCTTTAACAATTTTATAGTTAACATCTGCTTCAAGAAGAGCAAGTTTAACTTCTCTTAAAACTTCTTTCAAATCACTCTCTGTAATACGAGCTTTTCCTTTAAGTTTTCTTGTAATTTCTTGTAATCTTGAAGATAATCCCTCAAAAGCCATAATCAAAAATTCCTCTCTAATTTAAATTAAAACCCTAATTTTATTTTTTATATCATCAAGAACATTTATCAATTTCTCATCTGTAAAACTATTTTCTATTTTTGATATTTCATATAATATTTCATCAATTTTTTCTTCTTGTGCAATATTTTTTTCCATAATTCTAAGCTTTTCTTCATACTCAAAAAGCTTTTTTTCTCCCTTCTTAAGAAAATCTCTAACAGCTTGCCTAGTAATATTTTCATTTTCAGCAATTTCACTTAGAGATAAATCTTTGTTATAGTAATCATCTAAAAGATTATATTGTTTTAAAGTAAGCAATCTTCCATATATCTCTAAAAGCATACTTATTTTAATTTTTTCTTCCATATGATCACCCCTTTTTTGTAATGCTATTATACTTTACAATATTTTTGTTCATTTGTCAAGCTTTTTTGCTTTATATTTAAAAAAAATTTATATTTGCTGAAAAAAGAAAGTCTCTAATACTATTGTATTAGAGACTTTCAGACTGTTGACAAAGGTATTAAAAAATTTTGTCAATAGTCTTTTCTTTTTTATAAAAATATATTAAAATAAGAATAGAAATCTTTGTGATTTT
>CANRKJ010000061.1 GCA_947631185.1 uncultured Clostridia bacterium
TAGAAATTTATTAGTTTTTATGATATGATAATTACCACAAGGGAGATTTAATATTTATGAATAAGGAATATGCCTATATAGATGGTAAAGCAATAATAGTTGATGAAAAAGGAGAACAAACGAAATCTGAATATTATGATAATTTAGATGAGATATTAGTTCAAGAAAATTTAATAGAGGATATGGAAAATAAAATTAAACAATTAGAAAAAGATATTGATGCTTATAAAGAAATTAATAAAAAACATCATTTTCCTTTTATGTTATTAGCGGTAATATTAGCAATTGTGCTAGGAAATTTAGTAATATTGTCAGTAGATCCTAAGCAATTTATGGAAACAGTGGATTTTTCATTTGGTAAAGTTAATTTGGTTTTATTATTGAATTTTGTAATTTCTACTATTTCTATACCTTTAGGTGCTATTTTTGATTCTATGTTTTATCAACAATATAAAGATGCCAAAAATGAAGAAAAAGGGATTAATAGTGACCTCGATTATTTAAAAAAACAAATAATTATTGAAAAACAAAAATTAGAAAAATTACAAAAAGATAAAAAAAAGAATGAAGAAGGTAAAAAATTTGGAGTCGTTGTAGTAGACGATAAAGCAAAATCAGAAGAATTAAAAAACAATTTGGACTTTTATTATAATTTAGGATATAACGAAAATAAATATTTTAAATATTATCAACTGGGAAGATTAAATGATAAATTACAAAAATATTATAACGATACAGAAATAAAAAAGGTAGAAGATTATTTAGAAGAAAAGAGACCTACATTAATAAAAAATCATAATAAAAAAATAAAATAAGAGTGGTGAAGAATAAATCTTTATCACTTTTAAATTTAAATATTTTTAATAAATATTATTAGAATAATGGTCTTATTTTATAATATATCTTAAGGTTTAAATTTTCATCAATTTCAATTTTGGCAATAAGTGATGATAACAATTTCTTGGCTGGTTTATTAAGTTTTAAATATTCTTGAATAATTTTTGTGTATTTTGTATTGTCTTTTGCTGCTTTATTTTTAAGAAGTTGTAAATCTATATCAATTTTTTGAGATTCATTAATTAAATTTTTAATAGTATCATTTATTAAATTATATTGTCTTGTATACATTTCTTTTGTTATTTTTTCTTTATAGAAGTCGTTTAGTGCTTTATCTAGACAAATATTTTGCATTTTAATTTCATTTTTAATACGCACTTTTTTCATTTCTAAATTATTATTAAGTTTTAATGTCTTATCATTATTTTTAAGTAAGTTTTCAAAGTCATTAGTCTTGAGATATTTTTTACACATTTTTTTAATATCATTTAATACTTCTTTTTCTAATTCATCATAATCTAGTTTATGAGATGTACAAACATTATATTTTGGATATTTTTTGTAATAATTGCAATTACAAATATGTTTAATAACTTCTTTTCCATTTTTATTCCATTTGTATTCATTAATGCTTATTGTATGTCCACATTCTTTACAATATAAGAATCCTCTAAATAGATATTCGTGTGACTTGTGACTTCTATTCTTATTTTTTTGATATATATTTTGGGATATCTCAAAAGTTTCTTTAGAAATAATGGCCGGACACTTTCCTTCAGCAATAATCCACTCACTTTTATTTGTGCGTATTCTTTTTTTTGATTTATAACTGACTTTTTTTTCTCTATGTTGTGTTAAGTTTCCCATATAAGTAGGGTTGGTTAAAATATTTTCTATGGTTTTTGGTTTCCATATTCCAAATGTAGTTGACTTATTACCTCGTGGTTGATTTTTATATACACTGGGTATTGGTATTTTTTCATTATTAAATGTATTACATATAGCTTGTATTCCTTTACCATTATTAAACATTTTGAATATTCTTATAACATTGTCTTTTACTTCTTCATCTATGATTAACTTGTGTTTATCGTTTGCCATATCACGTTTATATCCATAAGGGGCTATACCGCCCATAAAAAGTCCATTTTTCTTCTTAGTGTTTAGTATCTCAATTATTTTTTGAGATATATCTTGTATATACATATCGTTATATGCAAATTTCATTAAAATATTATGGCTATTAGGATTTAGACTATCATATCTATCTCCATATGCCACATATCTTATTCTATGTTCAGGAAAATATCTTTCAGCATAATATCCTGTTTCAATATGATCTCTACCTAAACGGGATAAATCTTTAGTAATTACCATATTTATTTTTTTATTTTCTATATCTTTGATCATTTGATTAAAACCATCTCTATCAAAATTTCCACCACTAAAGCCATCATCTATGTACTCATCAACATAAGTAAGTTTATTTTCTTTTATGTAATTCCAAATATATTCCCTTTGATTAGATATGCTTGTACTTTCTCTATTTTTTGCTTCATCTTTTGAAAGTCTTAAATATATACCAACTTTGTAAGTATCAGAAGGTATCATTTTTGCTCCTTTCATTATTTTTTAAAAAGTTTCATTAAAGTATATGATTAAAAATTGTTCCATAATTTCTTGTAGTGATTTACCATTTTTATCAAATAACCTTTCAATTTTCATTTGTATTCCTCCATTTAATTTTATGTGAATTAGATTAAATTCTTTACAATTATAATATATTAATATTCAGCTAAATTTATTTTAAGGAATAATAGACAAATATTAATTTTTATGATAAGCTAACTTTAATAAGGGAGGTTTAATAATCATGGAAAAAGATTATGAAATTGTAAAAGAAAAAGTATCAACTACTCAAATGGGACCAGATGGGAATTGGTTTTATTATAACGAAAATTGTCAGTGCTTTCTAAAAAACAAAGATGATGAAATAATATCTCATATGTATCAATGTATGTTAGATTTAGGTAATGACCACTTAGCAGTATGTAATATTGTTAATGATGTAAAATACCCTATGGATGGGCATTCTTCCGATGATAGATATTATAATATAATTCATGGAGAATACGAAATAAAAAGCCCTAAATTAAAATGGGGAATAATAAGACTTAATAGAGATGAAAAAGGTTTAATTATTCCTCGTGCTGAAGAATTAGTTGTTCTATATCTTTATGATAGAATAAGTGAAAATAATTTAAAAAGTGCTACCGCATATTATGCTGATAAATTAACTTATTTAGATATAGATAGAAATAGTTTAAACTATGGGGACCAACTTGTTCCTTGTATTCTTGAACATGCTGAACCTTTTTCAGTACAACATAATGGTTTTGCAGAATGCAGTATAAATGGAACAGTTGGGTTTTTACCTAGAAATTGCCAAGCAAAAGAAAGTATCGAAGGTGTTAAGTTATTAACTGATAAACAAGCATTACTATTATCAAAATATTTTAGTTCAAACGGAAGTTCTTTTCTAGATGCTGATACAATATCTGCTTATTTTAATTTAACAGGCATTAAACCAGAAAAAGAAAAAGAACCTACATTAGTAAAAAATCATAATAAAAATATAAAGTAAGAGTGATAAAGAAAAAATCTTTATCACTTTTAAATTTAAATATTTTTAAATGTTTTTTTAATAAATATCATTAATAGATAATGGTCTTATTTTGTAATATATCTTAAGGTTAAAATTTTCATCAAAAAACCTTTCAATTTTCATTTGTTATCTCCGTTTAATTTTATGTGAATTAGATTAAATTCTTTACAATTATAAGTATTAATATTTCGCTAAATTTATTTCAGGAATAATAGACAAATATTAATTTTTATGATAAGCTAACTTTAACAAGGGAGGTTTAATATTTATGAATAAGGAATATGCCTATTCAAATGGTAAAGCAATAATAGTTGATGAAAAAGGAAATCAAACAAAATCTAAATATTATGATAATTTAGATGATATATTAGTTCAGGAAAATTTAATAGAGGATATGGAAAATAAAATTAAACAATTAGAAGAAGATAGTGCTAATTATAAAGGAAATAATAAGCGTTATGTGCCTCTTATGTTATTGCTGTCAATATTGGGAATTTTGATATCAAATATAATATTATTGGCAATAGATCCTAGACTGTTTATAGAAAAAATGCAATTTGGTAATATTAATTTAGGTACATTTTTTAATTCTACGCTGTTAGCTGTTCTTACGCCTATGACTGCTATTTTTGATCTTAGAGATTATAAAAAATTTAAAGATGCCCAAAATACAGAAAAAGGAATTAATAGTGAACTTGATTATTTAAAAAAACAAATAACTATTGAAAAACAAAAATTAGAAAAATTACAAAAAGATAAGAAAAAGAAGAAAGAAAATAAAAAATTTGGAGTTGTTGTAGTAGACGATAAAGCAAAATTAGCAGAATCAAAAAGCAATTCGGACTTTTATTATAATGTGGGATATAACGAGAATAAATATTTTAAATATTATCAACAGGGAAGATTAAATGATAAATTAATAAAAGATTATTATAATAATGCAGAAATAAAAAAAGTAGAAGAATATTTAGAAGAAAAAGGCCCTAAATTTTT
>CANRKJ010000062.1 GCA_947631185.1 uncultured Clostridia bacterium
ACATCATATGGAATATTCTCTCCATTTACTTTTATGCTTTCTATTGCATATCCTTTATCTGGCTCCATTACTATTTCTTTAGTATTTGAATATCCATATCTAACCTTTTCATAATAATCTTGATTTTCTCCAGATATACTTCCTCCTCTTATTCCATCTGATTCATCAACATCTGTTGTTATTTTTAATCTTTGAAGAGTATTTTCTATCTCTATTTGTGTTGAATCTATTTTTTTAGCATCTTTTACTAACAATTTTGGTAAATAACCATCTATATGTGTCCACACACGATCACTATTTATTTGATTAAAGAATTCAATTGATTTTATATCTATTATTTCATTAATTGTAATTTCTGGTACATCTATAGTTTCTACACCTGTTTCTCCACCATTAGAATCTGTATAACTTGTATTTATTACATTTATATTATATTCCATAGAATTTAAATAACTGTTTCCTGATGGACTAGAATGTGATCCACATATTCTTCCAACATATGCAGTAACAAAGTTATTAATTTCACCATTTAAGTTTCCTAAATTATTACTATTAATTACACTTCCTGACCCTGATATTCCTCCTATATAAGCATATGGTGAAAGTTGACTACTTTTTAATGATATATTTAAATTTCCAATATTATAACATCCTTCTGCATTTCCTGTACCTACAATTCCAGCTATATAATAATTTCCGCCACTTCTTTGACTTGATGAATAATTTACATCTATATTTCCTTTATTTATACATTGTTTAGCAGGTCCATTATTTCCTACTATTCCTCCAATAAATAATCCGCCATTTTTTCCAACATCTACTTGTATATTACCTATATTATTACTATTAATTATATCAGTGCTATTATATCCAACTACACCTCCTAAGTGAAGTGAATTTATGTTATCTAAATTTGCTGTGATATTTCCTTTATTATTACTATTTTTAACTGATCCTGAATCTGCTTTTATTCCTCCTACAAATATATCATTTGAAGAGGTGTTTTCTAATGATTTTATTTCTATATTACCTGTATTAGTACTATTTTCGACATCATAACTACCACTTCCAAGTAATCCACCTACATATATTTTTCCATTAGAAGATTCAACTGATATATTTCCTGCATTATAACCATTTATTATACGACAATTATTTGTTAATCCTCCTACATAGCAACTACCATTAGATTTAACCGTAATATTTCCTATATTATATATATTTTTATATATACCATAAGAATTTCCACTTATTCCACCTATGTACTGATAACCAGATGTAGAATCTACTATTATATCTCCAGTATTATATACATTATTTACTGAAGAAGATGATGAATAATAATAATAACCAATTATTCCTCCTATATATAATGAATTATTAGTAGAAGTTCCTGAAAGAGTTCCTGTATTATATGCATTATTTACTGCACCTTGACCTTTTATTCCTCCTATATACACATAACTATTACTTTTTCCTGTTATATCACCTATATTATAACAGTTTGTTGTAGTATTATTAGTATCATATCCAATAATACCTCCTATTTGCATACCACCATTCGTACTAACACATGTTATATTACCTGCATTATAGCAGTTTGTTGCATTACCCTGATATCCTAAAATACCTCCTACATATATGCTTGATGATGTTTTTCCATATCCTACTATATTACCTGTGTTATAACAATTAATAACAGTTCCATCATATCCTACTATTCCACCAATATAAAAGTTGCTCTCTTTATTATCATTTGTTACTATATCTCCTGTATTATAACACTCAATTATTCTAATATTTGTTGATGAACTTCCTTCACCTAATATTCCTCCTATATATGAATATGTTTTTAATCCTATATCTCTTATTTCACCTGTATTATAACAATTAGAAATTGATACCTTACTACAATATCCTGATATACCTCCCATAAAGTGTGTTCCTTCAATTATTCCTGTGTTATAACAATTATTAACATTTACATCATTATTAGAAATATATCCACAGATTCCTCCTATATATACATTAGAACTATCATTTGTAGTAGACACATTTCCGGTATTATAAGAATTATCAAAATCACACTTTGTGCTTAAATAACCTACTAAGCCTCCTAAATACGTTCCTGAAGTTGAAATATTTCCCTCATTATAGCAATTTTTAATTATACCACTAACATTATTATTATCATAAAAATATCCAACTAATCCTCCTGTATAATTACCTTTTCCTAAAATATTTCCTGTATTATGGCTGTCTATTATATTTAATGAATAAGAATATCCTATTAAACCTCCTATATTATATGATGATAAGGCTTCTAAATCTCCAGTATTACTACATTTTGTGATTGTACCGTTTCCATAATTATATCCAATTAAGCCTCCAACATATCCTCCTATTATTTTTCCTTCATTATAGCAATTATTAAATATTATATTAGTTTTATTTTGATTAATCATTCCAACTAATCCACCTATAAAAGAAGAATTAGAATTAATTTTAGAAATAATTTGTCCTGAATTATAACAATTACTTAATGATACAGTTGTATTACTATTAGAATTAATGTATGCAATTAGTCCTCCTAAATTGCTTCCTTTCTCAGAAGTGATTTCCCCTAAATTATAACAATCACTTAATGATACAGTTGAAAGATTCTTAGAATCAATATATCCAATTAAACCTCCTAGATAACCATATCCGCTTGTACACTCAATTTTTCCATTAAAATAGCATTTTTCAAAAGTGCCGTTATCAATTAAGTATCCTACTATACCACCAAAATTACCACCATAATTAGAAATTTCACCTGATAAATCTTCATATATACCTAGATTTTTTATTGTTACATTTTTAGCATATCCAAATAAACCTAAAGCATGATTTTCATTTTCTGTGTTAAAATTAATATTCTTTATTTCATTATTTTTTCCATCAAATCTTCCTGAAAATGGAAAATCTTCTGTACTACCAATTGGTGTAAATCCTTTGCCTGGTATACTAGTTAATTCATCTTTTATTCCTGTTTTATTTCCATCTCCATTTAAATCCCCAAAACTTTCATCTTCTGGATCATTATATGATTCTGCTTCATTAAAATCTAATGTTTTCTCTAATGTTACTTCTATTCCTGCATATGTATCACCATCCTGTACTTGGTTTGATAATTCTACTAAATCTTCTATATTTTCTATTTTTGTTATTTTTGCTGGTAATTTATATTTTAATAGTATTGGATATCCATCATTTTGCTCTTCACTGTCTTTTGCAAAATCATTACTTCCTAGTTCTTCTATAAATGCATCTTCTTTCATCTCTGTTTCTGGTTTACTTGTTCCTATTTCATTTTTTGTATTTCCATTTATTGTTGTTTCTTCTCTATAATAACAATTTGTTATTTTTTCTTCATCAGATGCTTTTCCTACAATAGGACCTATACTATCTGTTACTTTGTTCTTATATGCAGATTCCCTTATTTCTCCGCTAATATCTCCTACATTATAACAATTATATACATTTTTTCCTTGTCCTAATATTCCTCCTAGATAAAGTAATGCAGAATTATTTACCGTTGTTGCCATAGTCGATCCAGTAATATTTCCTATATTATAACAGTTTCTAATAATATTATTGTTACCACAACTTGTTATTCCTCCTATTATAATATTAACATTTGTATTTGTTCCAGAAATATCTGCTTTATTATAGCAATTATATATTCTACTTCCATTAATATAACCTGCTATTCCTCCTATATATCTATTTCCTATTATATTTCCAGAAACTCCTAAATTGATTATCTTTCCATGATTTACATAACCAAACAATCCTACATAATCATTAGATGAATTTATATGAATATTTTTTATTTCATATCCATTTCCATCAAATATTCCTGAAAATGGTACATCATAATTACCAATAGGTGTAAATCCAGCTCCCGAAATTAATCCATCTTTTAATGCTGTATCTTTATATGATGTAATTTCATCAAAATCTAATGTTTTTGTTAATGTTACAGTATGATTTTCATAATTTATTCCACTATTAACTTGTTCTGAAAGTTTTACTAAATCATCTATTGTTTCTATATTTTCTATATATTC
>CANRKJ010000063.1 GCA_947631185.1 uncultured Clostridia bacterium
AAAATTATATTATTAAATGCTATGGTATATGAAGACAAGAAAACAAAAGAATTAAAAACACGAATAGGGTATGTACCCGTAGAAAAAGGCTCTCTACAAAATAGAGATAAATTTAAAGGTTATACTGATATTGGTGCTTATGTATCAAAAACTGATATATTAGAAAAATTAAATGAGACTGATTTCTTAAATCAAGCAACACTTGTTGCCGAAGAAGTACAAAATACAAGTAACCCATTTAAAAAATCAGTAAGATTAAAGCAATTAATAACTAAAAATGCGACTATTGATTTATTATAAACCAAATAAAGATAAGTTCTTTATTAATTATACACAAGACAGACAACATGAATTATATCTTGATAGTGTAAATTGTTATGGACATGTAATAATTCAATATTGGTATATATTAGATAATCAAATATTTTTTAGTAGAAAATACTATGAAAAATATTTAAAAAGGAAATCAAAACATAAATTAAGAAATTTAAAATATAAAGTAGGACAAGCAATAATTAAATTTGGTAGATTTGTATGTTTTGGTAGAGAAGAGAAAGTCAAGGTTGTTTATGTATATAAATACCCTTGGTGGTTAAAAAGATAATAATCTAATGATTATTATATAAGGACAAGTAGAAAGGTTGAATATGGAAGGTGCTGCTACAGGTATGAAAGCCATTGTCGAAAGTTTAACGAGTGGTATTACTAGTGCTGGTTTATTCGGTACTGTTGCTGAAATTATGCCATTTATCGTTATTATGATTGGTTTTGCTTTTGGTTATAAAGTTTTACGCAAAGTTGTAAAAGGTGCTTCAAAAGGTAAGGCTAATATATAGTATGTGAGTGGTGAAATTCCACTCTTTTATTTTTATAGAAAGGTGATTTTATGTTTGATGTAAGTTTAGCTTTATTAAATCAATTAATTACATTAATTCCAGGTTTAATGGCTTTATATATTTTATTTGATTTAATTGGTACTTTATTATTTAGTAAAAGGTGATATATGAAAATATATGTTCCAGATTTAGATAGTTATAGATGTTTTGTTTTGCAAGATAAGGATGTGATAAGGGCTTATGTACAAAGACCAACAAATAATAGTAATGTTGCTTATAGGGATTATTATTATAACTCTTCTTATATTTATAAGGACGGCTATCAACAATTTTCCCAATATACAACACTTCCCGTATGTCTTGATTCTTCGGTCTTAACCAACGATTTTTATTATAGGCAAGATATAGATAAAATTATGATCATATTTTTAATATTAAGCATATTTTGTATTTACTTGCCCATAAAGATATTTAGTCGGTTATTTAAAAGGGGTAGTTTGTAATGAAATATGTAAATACTATTATTAATTCTTTTTTTAGAACTTTTGGAAGATTTTTGTTTTATTTATTAATTGGAATCTTATGTTATTTTTGTATAAATTGTTTTCCTAAAGTACACGCTAAGGTACAATATGGTCTATTAACTATTACTAGAGCTGATGTATTAACTGGTAATAGAAATGAACCTGCAAATTATAGTGATTATGGAAATTGGTCACGTTATCAAAGTTCATATTCACTTGTTGTTGGTACTCCTTTTGAATTTGATTTTCAATTTGATAATTTGCCTAGTGATTTTAATTATTTATATTTTACTGGTTATGCTAATTTCCAAGTTGTTGGTTCTGGTAATTCTGCTTGTGAATATATAGGTTCTTCTTCACCAAGTCCTGATAATACAGAACAAAATAGTTCTTTATTTGCTTTTACTTTTAGATGTCATTATGACGGTAACTCTATTATTAACCCGCATTTAATGGGGAATATTTTGTTTGAATCCGATTCGGGAATTCAATTTACTCCAGTTGTTTTTTTAACAGACGAAGTTTGGTTTACTGATACATCTAATGAAAATGCTATACAAGATACATTAAAACAACAATTACAAACCCAACAAAAACAAGTTGAACAACAAGAACAGACTAATAAAGAATTGGGCGATTTAAATGATAATTTAACAAGTAGTGATACATCTGGTGCTAATGATAAGGCAAGTAGTTTTTTTGACGATTTTGATAATAAAGATTATGGTTTGAGTGATATTATTACATTACCTTTAGATATGATTAAATCTATTACATCAACTTCATGTCGACCTTTATCTATACCTATACCATTTGTTGATACTGATTTAACTTTGCCTTGTATGTCAACAGTGTATCAAACTTATTTTGGTGATATTCTTAATATTTATCAAACAATAACAACAGGTTTAATTGCTTACTATATTTGTATTAATATATTAGCACTTGTAAGGAGTTTTAAAGACCCTGAAAAAGATAATGTTGAGGTGATGGAATTGTGATAAATGCAATTATAATGGGTATATTTAATATTATTATTTCACTTGTAAATGTGATATTAAGTCCTATTGATATATTAGTAGAACAATTTTTACCAAGTTTAGATTCAGCCTTAAATGCTGTTGGCTCAATGTTTAATTTAGTAGGCAATATATTTGGCTTTGTAATTAGTTTAACAGGTTTATCTTCAACTGCATTAAGTTTGATCGTAATGTATTATACTTTCAAACTTACTGTACCAATTATGGTATCAGGTATTAAAACTGCCGTTCGTTGGTATAACTCTTTGAAATTATAGAAAGGTGATATTATGTTTTTAATTTTAGGAATTGCAATTTTAATTGCTGTATTAATTAATTTTAGGCACGTAAAAATAAAATTTAAGACTTTTTTTAAAAAAGGTTTTGCTCCAAAAAGGGGAAGATTTGGTGTTTATTGTTATTGTGGTAAACAGGGTAGTGGAAAGACTTATTCTGCTGTAGAATTTTTACTTAATAATCAAGATGTACCTATTTATAGTAATGTTTCTACTATTAAAGGTGTTAAATATACTTATTTTACAGGTTTTGAAAATCTTTTAAAATTAAGAAATAAAACAGATTGTATAATCTTTTATGACGAGATATTTACCGCTTTAACAAAGTCTAGTAAGTTAAATAGCGAAGTTCTAGATTTTTTATCTCAAATGCGTAAAAGAAGAATTATATTTATAACAACTGCTCAAGAGTGGTTAGAAATAAATATGACTTTAAGAAGATATTGTCGTTATCAAATAGAATGTTCAATGCGTAATATTGTAGGTGTTGGTATATTAATTAAGAATATGTATGATGCCGAACAAATGAAGTGGAGCCAAGAAGATAATGAATACGTAGCTCCAATAATAGAAACAACAATCAGTAAGTGTAATTTAAAAGTGGCACAAAGCTATGATACTTTTGAACAGATTAAAACCAGTTAATTTTTTTTAAATTGTTTTTTTCGGCTGGTCGATATCTCGACCTAGAAAAAAACAATTGCGACCGTCCGTCAGGACATATCTTATACTTTATAGTAGTCTCATAGTTACGACAAATTACTATATTACTACGACTATATAGTAATTTGTGCTTTTTGTGCAAAAATTAGAAAGGGTAATTTTATGGCTAAAAATCTTACTTCTAGTGAAGAAATAGAAGAGAAGAGATATCGTAATTTTATGATATTATTGTACCCTGAGTGGGATAATTTTAAAGATATTTTACAAGACATTAAAGGTTCATTTAAAAATTATGCATATATTAAACACGTTCCTGAAGAAGAAGAGAAGAAAGAGCATTTACATCTTATATTATCTTTAGATAATCCGAGAAGTGAGCACTCTTTAGCAAAGAGATTAGAAATAGATAGTAGATTTGTAAAATACATTAAATCTTTAAGGGGAAGTTGTAGATATCTAATACATATCGATAATGAAGATAAATATCAATATAATATTGATCAAGTAGTAGTCTCTAAATCTTTTACTTCAACTTTTTATAAATCATTTGACGATTTGTTGAGTGATACTGAAATTTTAGAGAATATATATTCATTTATTGAAGAACATAAAGAATTAGAGCCTGTTGATATAGAAATATTACTTACAAAATTTGTTTGCTCTAATGCGTGGGAAAGGGTATTTAAACGATATTATAATACGATAGTAAAATATATAAATCATATTTCTTCTAAAGAACTTGGTTTACATAATATACAGTGCAAAAA
>CANRKJ010000064.1 GCA_947631185.1 uncultured Clostridia bacterium
ACCGCCATTTGCGAGAACCGCATGAGTGGTGGTGTGAGAGGGGAGAAACACATTAAGTGTTATCCTCTACTCGATTATTAAGTTGAAAAGTATTTATAATTATGTTATATTATTCATAATTATAAGGAGGGATAGATTTGTTTAAGAGAACAGAAACAAAACCTATTTTTGTAAAAGGATTGCAAATAGGAGGACAAAATAAAGTAGTTATCCAATCTATGTGTAATACTAAAACAAAAGATGTAGAAAGTACAGTTAATCAAATTTTGAAATTAGAAAATATTCGGATGTGAATTAGTAAGAGTTGCATGTCTTGATATAGATGATGCAAAAGCGATAAAAGAAATAAAAGAAAAAATACATATTCCTATTGTGGCAGATATTCATTTTGATTATCAAATAGCTTTAGAAGCTATTAAATCAGGAGTTGACAAAATTAGAATAAATCCTGGAAATATAGGTGATGAAGAAAAAACAAAGGCTGTTGTAGAAAAATGTAAAGAGAAAAAAATTCCTATTAGAATAGGAGTAAATGCTGGTTCTTTAGAAAAAGAATTACTTGAGAAATATAAACATCCATGTAGTGATGCTATGATTGAAAGTGCTAAACATCATGTTGAAATATTAGAAAAATTGGATTTTTATGATATTGCAATATCACTTAAAGCTTCTAATTTAGATATGTGTATTGAAGCTTATGAAAAAGCTTCACAAGTATTTAAATATCCTTTACATCTTGGAATTACAGAAGCTGGTACATCATTTGGTGGAACAATAAAGTCTAGTATAGGTTTGGGTATTTTATTAAGAGAAGGAATAGGAGATACAATAAGAGTTTCTTTATCAGATGACCCTATAGAAGAAATACCAGTTGCAAAGGAAATTTTAAAAAATTGTAATTTATATAATAAAAGTCCAAAATTGGTATCATGTCCGACTTGTGGAAGAATTCAGTATGATATGATTCCTATAGCAAAAGAAATTGAAAAATTTTTACAAGGGATAGAAGCTAATATTACAGTTGCAATAATGGGATGTGCAGTAAACGGTCCAGGTGAAGCTAGAGAGGCTGATATAGGTATTGCTGGTGGAAAAAATGAAGGACTTCTATTTAAAAAAGGTGAAATTATAAAAAAGGTTGCACAGGAGGATATGATAAAAACTTTAAAAGAAGAAATTTTAAAATTGGTATAATAAAATATAAAAATAAATTATTTGAGCAAAATAATAAAATGCTTGATTTTTGTAATAAAGTGTAGTAAAATATTATTGTTAAAAAATATTACCATATACTTAGTAGAGGAAAAAAGCCTACTTCATACTCAGTTTATGGCTAATTTATAAAATAGGAGGAATAAAGTTATGACAAAGGAAAGAAAACAAGAAATAATTGAGACTTATAAAAGAGATGCAAATGATACTGGTTCTCCAGAAGTTCAAATTGCATTATTAACAGAAAGAATCAAAGAATTAACTGAACATTTTAAAGTTCATCCAAAAGATAATCATTCAAGAAGAGGACTTTTAAAAATGGTAGGTAAAAGAAGAAACTTATTAAATTACTTAGCAAAAAAAGATCTTAATAGATATAGAGAAATAACTTCAAAATTATCTTTAAGAAAATAATATATAAAAGGGCAAGGTTTACTTTGCCCTTTTAAGTAATTTTAAGTAATAATTTATTTGAAAGAGTAGCTTGTACAAAAGAAATATGTGAAAATATTTTTGATGTTTTTTTTGTAGAGGTTACATTTTCAAATAAATTAGATATAAAAATTTATAAGGAGGAAAATGTAGAATGTTAAAAACTTATAGTATGGAATTTGCTGGAAGAACTTTAACTTTAGAAACTGGCAAAATGGCTGGATTAGCAAATGGAAGTGTATTAGTAAAATATGGTGAAACTACAGTTTTAGTTAATGCAACAGCTTCAAAAGAACCAAAAGAAGGAATAGATTTTTTTCCACTATCAGTAGAATATAATGAAAGATTATATGCTGTTGGAAAGATTCCTGGCGGTTTTACAAAAAGAGAAGGAAAGCCATCAGAAAAAGCAATACTTACTTCAAGAGCAATAGATAGACCTTTAAGACCATTATTTCCAAAAGATTTAAGAAATGATGTTGTTATTGATTGTTTAGTTCTGTCTGTAGAACAAGATTGTTCTCCTGAAGTCTGTGCAATGATAGGTAGTTCAGCTGCTTTATCAATATCTGATATACCATTTGGAGGTCCTACAGCTGCTGTTGCAGTAGGATATGTTGATGATAAAATAATAATAAATCCAACAGAAGAACAAAGAAATAAATCAAGATTAACATTAACAGTTGCTGGAACAGTTGATAAGATTGCAATGATAGAAGCTGGAGCTGATGAAATACCAGATAATACAATGTTAGAAGCAATAAAAGAGGCACACAAAGAAATAAAAAAAGTATGTGAATTTATTAAAAAAATAAAAGATGAAATAGGAAAACCAAAATTTGAGTATACAAGCTTTGCTGTTAATGAAGAAGTATATGAAGAAATTAAATCTGAATTTGGAAAAAGAATGTATGAAGATGTTCAAACACCAGACAAGCCTGAAAGAGATAACAAAATGGATATATTAACAAAAGATGTTATAGCTTGGTATACAGAAAAATATGGTGAAGAAAAGGCTGAAGAAGAAAAAGCTAGTATAGCTGATGCTGTATATAAATTAGAAAAGAAAACAGTTAGAAATCTTATACTAGAAGAAGGAAAAAGAGTTGATGGAAGAGGAATATATGATATACGTCCTCTTGAAGCTGAGGTTGGTGTAATACCAAGAGTACATGGAAGTGGAATGTTTACTAGAGGTAGAACTCAAGTATTATCTATTGCAACTTTGGGAATGAAAAGTGAAGAACAAATTTTAGATGGATTAGATAATGAAGAATCAAAAAGATATATGCATCAATATAATTTTCCAGGTTATAGTGTAGGTGAAGCTAAAACTTCTAGAGGACCAGGAAGAAGAGAGATTGGACATGGTGCATTGGCAGAAAAGGCATTAGTTCCTGTTCTTCCTTCTGTGGACGAGTTCCCATATAGCATAAGAGTAGTATCAGAAATTTTGAGTTCAAATGGTTCTACATCTCAAGGAAGTATATGTGCTTCTACTCTTGCACTTATGGATGCTGGCGTTCCAATAAAAAAACCAGTTGCTGGTATTTCAACAGGTTTAATTACTGATGAAAACGATCCAAGTAGATATGTTGTAATAACAGATATTCAAGGAATAGAAGACTTTTTCGGAGATATGGACTTCAAAGTAGGTGGAACAAGAGATGGAATTACAGCAATTCAAGTAGATATAAAAGTTGATGGATTAAGTTATGAAATAATAGCAGAGGCTTTTGAAAGAACTAGAAAAGCAAGAATTCATATATTAGATAATGTAATGGCACCTATAATTAGTGAACCTAGAAAAGAGATTTCTAAATATGCTCCAAAAATAATTAATATGAGAATTAATCCAGAGAAAATAAAAGATGTTATTGGATCTGGTGGAAAAGTTATTAATAAAATAATAGAAGAAACTGGAGTAAAAATTGATATTGAAGAAGATGGAACAGTTTTTATTTATTCAGATGATATGAGTCGTGCAATTGATGCACAAGGAATTATAGAAGATATTACTCGTGAAATAGAGAAAGATGGTATATATACTGGAAGAGTTTCAAAAATAACATCATTTGGCGCTTTTGTTGATTTAGGTGGTGGTAAAGAAGGATTACTTCATATCTCAAATATATCTAAAGAAAGAATTAAAAAAGTAGAAGATGTGTTGAAACTAGGTGATGAAGTAACTGTTAAGGTATATGGAATTGATGATCAAGGTAGAATAAATTTAACTAGAAAAGGCTTGTATGAAGATATTGAAGAAGATAATACAGAAGCAGAATAAATATATTAAATGAATAAGTTAGGAATAAATAATTCCTAACTTATTCATTTTAATATAAATAATTGTAGAAAATAGTGTCAATAATTTTTGAAAATTTCACCCAAAAATAAGATTATTTTATTAGCGAAAATTTCACTTATGTATAAACTTG
>CANRKJ010000065.1 GCA_947631185.1 uncultured Clostridia bacterium
CAATCAACTATATAATAAAAGAAAAAAGTATAGAAATCAATAAATGATTATCTATACTTATATGGTACCAAAGTTCTACTTTCCTATTATATAAAAAATATAACATTGCACAGAAAATTTACTTTGTAAATTTTCGCGTCAACAAATCTTTACGCTTCTTTGAGACCTTGAATTTAAATAGCAAACTTTAAGATGTAGAGAAAAGGTCTCGCGAAGCGAGATTTGTTCTACATAAGGATAAAAAGAAAATGTTTTCTTTTTCATCAGACTCGTATTTAGAAGAGAATATGAATTTAGCTATAGATATTTTAAAAGAATATATTGGTGCTTAAAATATACAAACAAGTATATTTTAAGAAATGTAAATTATTGACATATAAATAAATATATGATATATTAAAATCAACTTTAAAATGCAAAAATGTTGATTAGGACATAATTAAATAGTTATATTATACAAAGTGATTTGGGGATAGTGAAAACCTAATTATAATTCTATTTAATTCCTACCTATGAATGAAATAGAAAACTATTTCCGGTATAAAAATCGTTATAAATAAAAAAGTTAAATAAAGGATGGTACCGTGCAAAGCACGCCTTAATACCATCCTTTTTTGTTATTTAATTTTATCTATAAATCAACATTATATTCAAAATTAAATATGAATAGGAGAGATGATTATGAGAGTTTCAAAGATGGGATTTAAAAATGTTAAATTGAGTAATTTAAATGAGATGTATCCAGGTCAGGATATACTTATGCAAACAAATCAAGTAAAACAATATGGTAGTGGAATTTATGCATATGATAATGTACCTTTGAAGTTACAAGATAATATTGAAGAAATAATTAAAAAGCATTTTAATAGAGCTGACTATATTGAGGTTCAAATGCCAACTATACAGCCAGCAGAAATTTGGAAAAGATCTGGTAGATATGATAAATATATTGAAGAAGGAGTTACTATGTTATCTGAAACAGATAAAGGAACATATTGTTTAGCTCCAACAGCTGAAGAAGCTATAACTGTATTTTCTGAAAATAGATTAACATCACATAAACAATTACCTGTTGGATATTATCAAATTGGTACAAAATATAGAAATGAAATAAGAAATAGAGGGTACTTATTAAGAGGAAAAGAATTTTTAATGTTTGATTTATATACATTTGATAAAAATGAAGAAGCCATGATAGAAAATTATAAAAAAATAAAAGAGACTTATTTTAAAGTGTTTGATGAGCTTCAAATTAGTATTGTTGCTGTAGCTGCAGATAATGGTTCAATGGGTGGAAAAAATTCTGAAGAAATAATGGCTATTTCTAGAATTGGTGAAGATACAATTTTATTTGATGAAAATACAAAACAAGGATTAAATGTAGAAGTTTTAGAAAAAGAAAATGCAGAAGAGTATCTGAAAGAAACTTATGGAATTGAGGATATAAAAAAATTACAAGAAAGAAAAGCTGTTGAATTAGGTCATATTTTTGCTCTTGGAACAAAATATTCTGATTCAATGGATATAAAATTTATTGATGCTGAAAATAATAGTCAACCTTTCTATATGGGATGTTATGGAATAGGAGTTAGTAGATTACTTGGATTAGTATATGAAAATAATATAATAAAAGAAAATGATAAAATAGTTGGATTTTCTTTACCAGTATCTATAACACCATATTATTTATATATTATTAGTAATGATAAGAAATTAGAGAAAGCAGAAAAATTATATCAACAATTTCAAGAAAAAGATGTTAACATTATAATAGATGATACAAATAGTTCTATTGGAGAAAAGATAAGAAATGCTAAAGTATTAGGAATTCCATATATAGGTATTATGGGTAATAATACTGAAGATGGATATATAGAAATAGAGAGAACTAAAGATAGAAGCAAAAAAATAGTAAAAGTAGAAGATGCAATTAATTTAATAGAAAAATTAAGTTTAACAAAAAAAGATTTAGATTTTTAATTTATAAATCAATACATACTTGATATGTATTGATTTTTTTTGAAATTATGCTTGAAATAGGAATAAAAAATTATAAAATACTTGTATTATTACAAAAAAACAGATAAAATATAAAAAGAGAATTTGGATAGAATAAGAAAGGAGGAAAAGAATGAATACAGATTTATCTATTTTTGAAAAAAGCATTGGTTATAGTTTTGAGAATAAAGAACTATTAAGAAATGCTTTAACACATACATCATATGCATATGAATTTAAAATAAAAAGTAATGAGCGTTTGGAATATTTAGGAGATAGTATTTTAGAATTTGTAAGTAGTGAATATTTGTATAAAAATTATAATAATCTTTCAGAAGGAGAGATGACTAAAGTTAGAGCTTATGCAGTTTGTGAAGATAGTTTATATGAGATAGCAAAAAAGCATAATTTTAGTGATTTCTTGTATTTGGGAAAAAGTGAGCAGGTTGTAAAAAACAACAAGAAAGCAATTTTAGCAGATAGTGTAGAAGCTTTGATTGCTGCTATATATTTAGATTCTAATATAGATATAGCAAAAAATTTTATTATAGAAAATATAAAAGATGCAATAGAGTTTGCTAGTAAAAATGTAGGTCAAAAAGATTATAAAACTGTTTTGCAGGAAAAATTACAAGTTAATGGTGATGTTTTAATTCAATATAAAATAATATCAGAAATTGGTCCAGACCATGATAAAAGATTTGAAGCAGAAGTATCGTGTAATGGAAAAAAACTAGCAAGAGGTGCTGGAAAAAGTAAAAAAGGTGCTGAAATGGAAGCAGCTAGAAAAGCTTTAAAACAACTTTAAATATCAAAGGAGTAAGGAAAATAGTGAAAAAACAATATATTATACCAATATTTGTACCTCATTTAGGATGTCCAAATGATTGTACTTTTTGTAATCAAAAGAAAATAAGTGGTCAATTAAAAGAAGTTACGGCAAAAGATGTTAAAGAAAATGTAGAATACTATTTAAATAGCTTTAAAGAAGAAAATATATATACAGAAATTGCATTTTTTGGTGGAAGCTTTACTGGAATTGAAATAGATAAACAAAATGAATTATTAGAAGCTGCATATCAATTTGTAAAAGCAAAAAAAGTTGATGGAATTAGAATTTCTACTAGACCAGATTATATTGATAAAAAAACTTTAAAAAGATTAAAAAAATATAAAGTAAAAACTATTGAACTTGGTGTTCAATCTACAAATGATTATATACTAAAAAAAGTAAAAAGAGGTCATACATATAATGATGTTAGAAAAGCATCAAAACTTATAAGGTGGTATAGATTTAATTTAGGTCATCAAATGATGATAGGACTTCCTGATAGTACAGAGAAGGACGAATATAAAACAGCAGAAGATTTAGCTAAGCTTAAACCTAAAATAGTTAGAATATATCCTGTTTTGGTTATAAAGGGGACAGAGCTGGAAAGAGAATATAATGAAGGAAATTATGAACCTTTAGATTTAGAAAAAGCAGTAGAAAGATGTAAAGAATTATGCTACTTTTTTGGTTCTAAAAAAATAAATGTAATTAGAATAGGTTTACAATCATCAGAGACAATATGTAATCCATCTAATCCTACTAGTGAAGTGGTTGCTGGTCCTTATCATGAAACTTTTAGACAACTAGTTGAATCAGAAATGTGTTATGATACTATTGTTCAGAAAATTAAAGAATTAGATGTAAAAGTAAAAGAAGTTGAGATTATAGTTAATCCTGCAAATGTAAATAATGTTGTTGGGTATAAAAGGAATAATATAGAAAAATTAAAAAATATATATAATGTTGATGTAAAAATAATGCAAGACAAATCATTTCCTTTAGAGGATATTGAAATAAATGTGTTAAAAGAATATAAAGAATTTAAAGATGATGATGAGATGGTAAAAACAAAAAAATGATTTAAGAAAAATGTTTTTTCTTAAATCATTTTTTTATATTATAGGAAACTTGCTAACATAAATCAAGAGTTTATAGAAAAATTAAAAAAAATTTGTATTACTAATTTTTAGCATGAC
>CANRKJ010000066.1 GCA_947631185.1 uncultured Clostridia bacterium
GTTGAGTTTTTTGGAAATTTATTTTTTTCTTAGTTAAATACAGATTTAATTCATTTTCTAATTGCTTTAATTCATTTTTTGCTTCTCTAATAGTTAACTTTTTTTCTATTATCATATTTATTCCTCCACCTTTTCAACTAAATCTGCTTTTATTAAATCGTATAAAGTTTCTATTTCAAAACAACTAGACCAAAAATCTTCTTTCCATATTTTAAACCCATAAATTTCAACCCAACCTGCAAAATCTGAACCATCTAATTCTATCTTTCCAAAAAACTCACCAGTATAATTTTCTTTTTTTATTAGTCCAAATTTTTCTAATTCTTTTAAATCAACATTATCTTTTATTTTTAACATATTTACTTCACTTCCTCATCTTGTAAAATTGATAATAAATCATCAGGATTTAACATAACCATTTGTGTTGCGTATTCATTTTTAACATTATTTAAATATTTTATTGATTTATCAATTCGTTGTTGTAAATTCTTATTAATTTTCATTTGTTCTTCTAATTCTTCTTCAATTGAGTATTCCATTTTATTCATCTCCTATCTTATAACAATTATTTTCAAATTGTTCTTTAGTTAAAATTGATTTAATTTCAGTACTCGGCATTTCACCTTTACCCCAACTCCAACTGTCTTGAGTATCTACTGATATAAATTTTATATCGTGATAATTATATGGTTCTTCTATAACTTGATAGCCATTTACATAATCTCCAACTTCAATTAAATCTATAATATTATGACTTGCTTTTGTAATACTTTGGTTTGTAACTCTATATCCTTTATGTTCTAAAAGCATTTTATCTCGCCAATATTTATTAGATGGATGTGTCGGATATTTTTTTCTTCTTTCATCAGCATAATCAATATGTAATATTTTATCAATTTCACCTTTTTTAGTTCTAACATACATTCCTACTTCTAATTTCATAGTCCAAGTTCCTCTAATGTATATTCTTTATTTAATTTTAAATTTTTGTACATTGTTCTTTTTTTAAAAGTAGGAAAAATCATAGTAGCACTATTTATTAACCTAATAGATATCCATTCATCGCTACATTCAATATTGCTTCTTTTAATAACATTACTCACTTTATCTCTAAAAGGTCTAATAACACCACTTAAATATTTTCTTTCGGCATCATCAAGTATTGGTTCTTCTACTTCTAAAGTTAGTTTTTTATGATTTATATCTCTAATTTGAACATATTTATTATATTCTTCTTGTGTCATAAAAGCTTTTACTCTAAATTGATTTTCTATTAGACCGTTATCTAATTCTTCATAGTATAAATCATTTGTATTAAAATCTTTTATTTCTAATTTCATTTTATTTCACTTCCTTATCTATTTTTCATATTCAAATCTTCTTCCTCTACTTAAATCTCTTTGCATACTTCTTAACATAGAGGATAATATCACTTCTTTATCAGCTTTTAAATCACAATTATAAGCTTTTCTTATACAATATAATTCTTTCATACCATCTATTGGTTCACACCACATTTTTCTATTTGTAATTCCATATTCATTGGTTACTAATTCTTCTTTATCTTCCAAACGGTCTATGGCTATATATACACCTACTTTTGGTGGTATTTCATTTTTTACTTTTTCATATAATCTATAAGGCATTACAAAGTAATTTTTATTTCCAAAAAAACTTAATTTATTATTTGAATGAAAATCTTGTATTGATTGCTTTATTTCAAAACAAACAACTTCTCTTTGACAGTTATACATAACACAATCAACTATTTCTTTACCATACCAACCTAAAGTACATTCAAAAACATAAAAATCATTTCTATCATTAAAGTGTTTTTCAAGTAATTTTTCTAAATCTTTAGTTGTTTGAGTTTTCATTTTTACCTCTTTCTAATATTTCTAATTGTTCTTCACATAATGTCATTAATGGTACATCTATTGTGCTAGGAGTAGAATGATTTTTTCTCCAGTTATAAGTGCTTTCTATGTTGTTATATGCTTTATTGATGATTTTATTTTGTTTTTTAACGATTTTGTCTTTTTCTTCTAATTGGTGTTTTAACTTTCTATTCTCTGTGATTAATTCATCAATAGTTGGTACTTTTTTGAATTTCTTTATACTATCCAGTAAATCTTCTAAATCAACACTTCCAAAAGTAGTAATAGGAATTGGAAGTTCTATTTTAGGCAATTTGTTTCTTAAATAATCTTCCAAATTATCAATTTCTTTTTTATTCATCAAACCACCCTAATTCTTTACATTTGTTATATATTGCTTGTAATTCATTTTTAGTAATTGGTTTAGATATATTACTAATATCTTTTTTTTCAAAAGTTTTAGTTTCTAAATAAATATTGATTGTTTCGTATGTATTATATTTTGTATAAGAAATCTTATACTGTTTATTATCACAATAATATCCTAAATCTTCCAATGTAATATCTTTATTCATTACTCATCCCTCATAATTAAGTCTATTTGAG
Source organism: uncultured Clostridia bacterium (assembly GCA_947631185.1). Taxonomy (GTDB): domain Bacteria; phylum Bacillota; class Clostridia; order TANB77; family CAG-508; genus Scatovivens. Next base: position 2,484 of record CANRKJ010000066.1, read on the forward strand.
TGTTCTTAATATTGTTAATTTGAATAATTACATCATTAATTACATCTTTCCATTCACTTATAGCTTGCTCTTTAGCACCATCTCCTCTTGGTGGTAAAAAGTTAAAAGCATTGATATATTCAATCATTTCATCTACTACTTTATCAAATTGCTTTAATGGTCTTTTCATACCTAAATGTTTTCTACTCACTATTTCTTACCTTCTTTCTTTAGTTCTTGTAATTTATCTAAAATTATAGTTTTACATCTTTCACAATCATGATATATTTCTGGAATAGGATGTTCAATTTCATTTTTTATATCTTCTTCAAGCCACTTTTCAAATTCAGTTAAAACATTAGATTCTTCTCTTAATTCACCATTTAATTTGCGATGTTCTTCATTAATTTGTTTTAGGTTTTCATTTTCTGTTTGTAGTTGTTTAATATAATTTCTTATTGCTTCACTTTGAATTGAAGTATCTTCAAAAACTACTGCATATAATTCTTCTAATTTTTCTTCACTCATCTTTACCACCTTTATTTAACCTTTTAAGTAATTCTTCAATAAGTTGCTCATTAGTTGCTTCATTTAATTTAATATAATTTTGGATTGGTTTATCTTCTTTCATAATTACAGCCATTTCTATATAATCATCATTAAGCTTTGGTAAAATTTCTACTATTTCCCAATCATAATATTTTTCTATTGCATCAACTCTAATATATTTATATTGTTTCATTCTTTATCACCTTTATTAATATAATCTTGATCATTATGTATTTTTTCTATTTTAATTCCTTTGCATATTCCTATTTCATCCTGCTTTACAATTATTCTTTCATAAGAAATACTTATTTCTGTATGTGGATTACCATATTCTTTTAGATATTCATTTGCTAACTTGCTAATTTTTTTTAATAATCTAAATTTTTTCTCTTTATCGTTATTCATTTTTTTTACCACCTTTATTAACAAAATTTAGGACTTCTTGAAAAGCTTCTTTTCTATAAAGTTCATCATCATAATATTCTTTTTGTTTTTTATATTGTTTTATTACTTTATTACTTTCATTTATCCTATCTTCCAAAAAAGAAATAAGTTGTTGCTTTTTATTTTCTTTATCAAATTTACCTTGTTCTAATCCTTTAACATATTCTTCGTTTAACATTTGATTTATTATAGGTACAATTTTGTCTAAATAAATACAATCTTGACATAAACCTTTTATTTTATTTTTTATAATATTTTCATTTAGTTGTGCTTCTGTCATTTTATTTTTCCTCCAACTTTTCTATTATTCGTTTTTGATTTTTGATAAGTTTGTTAAATTCATCAGCGAATATTTCAAAATTTCTATTTATTTTGTCACTACTTTCTTCATCTTCTAAAAATACTATTTCTCTTATATCTTCCCACTCATCATTTTCTTCTGGTAGAATTTCAACTGTATCATTTAATGTCATGTAGCCTTGTGCTAATCTATAAAATA
>CANRKJ010000067.1 GCA_947631185.1 uncultured Clostridia bacterium
CAATACATAAAACAATTGCATAAATGCCAATATCATGATATAATGTATCCCATACAAACGATATGGTAATTTTACTGATGATAAGTTTTTTAACAAAGTTAGGAGAGTGAGAGAAAAAACAATATTATCAAATTCATACGCAAAACCGTTAACTGATTTGAGGCAAAGGAGGAATAATTATGTCTAAAGTCTCAAGAATTCAAGAAAAAATAGCTAAGGCTATATGGATTATGCGGCAGAAAACAAAAAATGCTGTAGTTATCGTTATTCTCGGCGCATGCTGGGGTGACGAAGGAAAAGGAAAAGTGGTAGCTTTTTATGCTAGGCAAGCAGACCTCGCTATTAGAGCTACCGGTGGAGCAAATGCTGGTCATACCATATACATTGGTGATCACAAAATTGCTACACATATAATTCCCAGTGCAATTGTAAACAAAGGCACAATCTGCCTTATTGGTAGATCAGTTGAGGTTGATATTGACATTCTGCTTGGTGAAATCGAAGAGGTTTATAACCTTGGAATTGAAGATGTCTATGAACGCCTCAAGATAGCTGGAGTCGCAAATGTAACACTGCCATATCACAAAGCATTGGATAAGCTCGAGGATGCTGTTAAATTTGAGCCAGTAGGAACTACTGGAAAAGGAATAGGTCCAACAGTTGAGAGTCTTGTTAGAAGAACTGGGTTAAAAGTTTACGATTTACTGCTTCCTGTAAAGGATTTAGCTGTGAAGATCAAAGAAGATGGAAAGTTTATAAAACCACTTTTTGATAAATACGGCAAAATAGTAAAAGATCGTAAAGGAGAGAGACTTTTTACTGACGAGCAGTTAAATGAGATCGATGGTTACTTTGTTAATCCTGAATCTCTTGCAGAAAAGTATCATGAGTACGGCAGGAAACTTTCTAAAATGATAGTTGATGGTCAAAGACTAGTTGATACTTACTACTATGACAACAGCAAAACTATTGTTGTTGAAGGTGCTCAAGCTATTCGGCTTAGTATCGAAACAGGAGATTTCCCGATGGTTACCTCAACAGATTCAAATACTCTTGGTACACTTTCGGGTTCATTCTTACCACACAATGCTCCTTCTGAAGTAATTGTTTGTGCTAAATCTCATTTCACGAGAGTAGGTCAGGGAGTATTCCCTACAGAATACAAATCTCACATAGATTACTATGGAAGTCTTACTGAGTATTCACCAGAAGAAGCATACATCGGCGATACTATGAGAGATGATGATGGAGAATATGGTGCTTCAACAGGAAGGCCAAGAAGATGTGGAGCTCCAGACAAAGTCCTTATGAGCAACTCTGTTAGAGTTGCTGGTGCAGATGCGATTTGCTTGAATTGCGTTGACCAGGAAGGCGAATTCGGTAAGAAGGTGGGAAAACTGCAAATTTGTGAGAAATATGAATATCAGGGAAAGGTTATCGAATTTTTCCCGGCAGATATAAATCTTACAAATGAAGTTCCTACTCCTGTATATAAGGATTTCGAAGGCGGTTGGACAATAACTTCAGATATGGAAGAATATGAAGACCTTCCTGAATCTGCAAGAAAGTTCATAGAAGCTTTTGAAGAAGGATTAGGTGCGCCTGTTAAATATATCGGCGTAGGTCCTCACAATGACGACCTTATAATCAGATTAGATAAGTTCTAATCAAAATTTGAATATTGTTTTTTCTTAATCTTTAAAATTACCCAAAAAAACGCCAGCATTTACTTGTTGGTGTTTTTTATATAATAGGAAAGTAATCCTTTCATATTATATAAAAGCGCTACGCGAAATTTTCAGTCTAACATAAAAACTAGTCACTTATTCCAAATAAAAAAATTTCCATAGCATCTTTAAAACCTTGTAGATAATATTTTCTGTTCCAATAAGAAGCATAATCTGAATATTCATTATCTAGTTCTAAGAGTTCTGATTTTATATATTTTTTATTATGTTGTTTAACATTTTTTAGTATTTTTTGAGAATGTTCATCAAAATTAATAATGTGTTTTCTATCGTCAGAATTAAGAATAGAAATAGATTCTTCGCGAAAGTCCATCCATTCATTAATTAGTTTATTTTTATCAAAGTACAAAAAAAGCCTCCTTTATATATAATTTTATATGGAATATACCTAAGTAGAAGTACTTAAGTAAAGATAATGAAAATAAAACTGCATATATGATACAACACATTTTTGCAGTTTTCAAGAATTTTATTTAAAAAAATAGTGTGAACTAGAATTCTAGTTCATACTATTTATATAATCTTGTTATTATCAATATAATTAACTGTATCTGTTATTGATTTCTCATATTCTAATTCAATTTTTTCTTCAATTAAAGAAATTAATTTCTCAATTATTTCGATATTTACAGAGTAATTATTTTTCAATATATTCCTGTATAAATCGATTTGTTTTAAAATATCTTGGTATTCTTGCGTTTCTTTAACATTTTCTAATGATTTAAAGTAAATTTCATTAAATTTCTCACCAAAGCTCTCTTTACTAAAATTGTATTTCTTTGCCATTTGTAATCTCCTTTTGTAAAATTATATTACTAATTTTAACAATACAAAAAAACAAAGTCAAGGCATTGCTTTAATTTTGAAAGAAATACTTTAGTTACCTTTAACAAAAAAAGCTAAATTTCTTAGCATATCACAACCTATTTCAATTTGTTCACTAGATAAATTTTTTAAATACCTTCTTGAATTTAAATTTGTATTATCGGGTTTTCCAAATAATATATAATCTGCAGATAAATTTGTAATATCACATAAAATTTTAAGTTTTTCTATTGATAAATAATTCTTACCTTTTTCAATTTGTCCTAAGTATTGACTTGTTATGCCTATTCTACTGGCTAATTCTTCTTGAGTTAAATCCATACTAAGTCGGATTATTTTAATTCTTGCTCCAATTTCCTTTTTCATTTCTGCCTCCTTAAAATTTTCTAGTATTTTAAAACAAAAATTTATTAAAAAAATGATAAATTGTAATGAAATTTAATGATATTATATGATATTTCGTAACAAACCGTCGTATTTCTGTGATATGATATTGTCTGTCAAAATGGATTCTTGTTTTTGAAGGAGTAATTTAAATGGAAAAAATTAAAATAGTACTTATAGAAGATGATAAAATTGAGTGGGACAAATTTAAAGAAGTTGAAAGTAATAGAGATGATATAGAATTTGTTAAAACTACAGATTCCGATATAGAAGGATTAGAAGTGGTAGAAAATAATAATATTGATGTTGTAATCCTAGATTTAGAATTAAATAAAGGTTCAGGAAATGGAGATGGATTCTGCTTTTTGGAAAATTTAAAAAAGTTAAATTTGAAGAATCCTCCTAAAGTAATAGTAACTACAAATGTTATGTCTGATTCTATATATGATTTTTTACATCAAAATGGAGTAGATCTTATCTTTTATAAAAAGCAAAATAATTATTCCCAAGAAAACATCATAAATAAAATTGTTATTTTAAATGGATACAAGAATAATTTTGACAATAACATAGGTATTCCAAAAGTTGAAAATAAAAATAATAAAGTTACAAACAAAATTGAAAAAGATATTAACAAAGAATTAGATTTAATTGGTGTTCCTATACATATGAAAGGTAGAAAATATTTATTTGAAGCAATTAAATTTATAATAACACAAGGTGAAGAAACTGATATTTCAATAAGGAAACATTTATTTAGTGTATTTAAAGTTCCAGAAAGCACAATCAACAGAGACATGGAAAATGCAATAACAAGAGCATGGAACACATCATCAATAGATGATTTAGAAAGGCTTTATACTTTAAAAGTAGATTATAGAAGAGGTGTTCCAACTATTAATGAATTTATTTATTATTATGCAAGAAAAGTAAAAGACAATTTATAGAAAATATT
>CANRKJ010000068.1 GCA_947631185.1 uncultured Clostridia bacterium
GGGCGCCCGCCAAAACGATAAAATTATTATTATGCGATACACCTATTAGGCGCCCGCAAAAAATTTTTTCTAGTATTTTTAGATAAATTATGATATACTTTTAGCTTGAAAAGGAGAGGTAAAAATGAAAATAGGATTTTTAGGACCAAAAGGCACTTTTTCTTTTGAAGCTTCTAAGCAAGTTAGTAAAGATATGGAAGAATTAGTAGAATACAAAACAATTAAAGATTGTATTATAGCTCTTCAAAATAATGACGTAAATAGAGCGGTTGTTCCAATAGAAAATTCACTACAAGGGGATGTAACCGAAACAGTTGATACTTTAATAGAAAGCACAGGAATATATATCGAAAGGGAATTAGTTATTAAAATAACACAAAATTTAATAGCAAATAAAAATTATAAATTCGAAGAAATCAAAGAATTATATTCACATCCTCAAGCTCTAGCTCAATGTAGGAATTATATTGAAAATAAATTACATAATGCAAATATAGTACAAGTATCAAGTACGGCGCTTGCAGCTAAAGAAATAAAATCAAAAGATTATTGTGCATGTATAGCAAATAAAAGTTGTATAAATGAATATGGATTAACTTTATTAGAAGATAATATTCAAGATAATGATTATAATCAAACAAAATTCTGGGTTTTATCAAAAACAGAAAATAAAAATGGAAATAAAATGTCAATAATTTTTTCAACTAAAAATAAACCTGGTGCATTATATCAAGTATTAGGTCTATTTAATAAAAATAATATTAATTTAAGCAAAATTGAATCAAGGCCTGCCAAAACAGTTTTAGGTGAGTATATATTTTTAGTTGATTTAGAGGTAAGTTCAAAGATTGATGAGACAATAGAAATTTTGAATAAAGAATGTAGTTTTTTAAAAATATTAGGGAGATATTAAAATGATTTCAAAAAAAATGGAAAAATTAGTTAATAACAATTCAGTTATTAGAGAAATGTTTGAAGAAGGTAAAAGATTAGCAGAAATTTATGGAAAAGAAAATGTTTATGATTTTAGTTTGGGAAACCCAAGTGTTCCTGCACCTGAAGAAGTGAATAAGACTATAAAAGAAGTGGTTGATACCGAGGATTCAAATACATTACATGGATATATGAGCAATTCTGGTTTTGAGGATGTAAGAGAGACAATTGCAAAGTCCATAAATAAAAAATACGAAACAAAATTTAACAAAAATAATATTATCATGACAGTAGGAGCAGCAAGTCGGTTTGAATATTGTTTTAAAATCAATTTTAAATCCAAATGAAGAAGTAATAGTTTTTGCTCCATATTTTGTTGAATATAAAAATTATATTAATAATTATGATGGAAAAACAGTAGAAATATTATGTAATGAAGAAGATTTTAAACCAAATTTAAAAGAATTTGAAAAAAATATAAATGCAAATACAAGAGCTGTTATAATAAATACTCCAAATAATCCAACAGGAGTTGTTTATTCTAAAGAAACTTTAGTTGAAATATCAAATATTTTAAAAAGAAAGCAAAAAGAGCTTAATTCAACGATTTTTCTAATATCAGATGAACCTTATAGAGAATTAGTTTATGATAAAGAAACTTTTGTACCTTATGTAACAAAATTTTATGATAATACTTTTGTGGTGTATTCATACAGTAAATCATTGTCTCTTCCTGGAGAGAGAATAGGTTATGTTGTTATTCCAAACGAGATGGAAGAAAGTTCGATAGTATTTGAAGCTGTAACAATAGCTAATAGAGTTTTGGGCTCAGTTAATGCACCATCTCTTATGCAAAAAGTTATTTCAAAATGTGTAGATTTAAAAGTAGATATTTCTCAATATAAAGTGAATAGAGATTTATTATATAATGAGTTAAAAAAATTAAATTTTAAATGTGTATATCCTGAGGGTGCATTTTATTTATTTATGAAAACACCAATAAACGATGATAAAGAATTCTGCAAAATAGCAAAAAAATATAATATTCTTGTTGTGCCTGGAAGTTCTTTTGCATATCCAGGATATGTAAGAATTTCATATTGCGTTTCAAATGATATGATAAAAAGGTCATTACCAGCTTTTAAAAAGTTAGCAGAAGAATTAAATTTAATTTAATTGTGCAAATTAAAAAAAATGTGTTATACTATTTAAAGAATTTTAAAAGAAGAATATTAAAGAGTAATATTTTTCAATGATATTTTATTAGAAAGGAAGAGAAAAATGAAAGATACTACAATATCAAACTGTATTAAATATGTTGGAGCAGATGATAAAGATATTGGCATTTTCGAAGGTCAATATATAGTTCCAAATGGAATATCTTACAATAGTTATATTATATTAGATGAAAAAATTGCAATTATGGATACTATTGATGCAAGAAAAACAGATGAATGGATTTCTAATATAGAAAAAACATTAAATGGTAGAAAGCCAGATTATGTTATAGTTTCTCATATGGAACCAGATCATGCATATAATATAGGATCTTTAATAGAAAAATATCCTGATATAAAAATAGTTGGTAATAGTAAAACTTTTGTTTTTATTAATCAGTTTTTTCAAATTAAAGATTTAGATTCAAGAAAAATTGAGGTAAAAGAAGGCGATGTTTTAGATTTAGGAAATCATAAACTTCATTTTATAATGGCACCAATGATACATTGGCCAGAAGTTATGTTTGAATATGAAGAAACAGAAAAAGTATTATTTAGTGCAGATGCTTTTGGAAAATTTGGAACATTAGATACAGATGAAGAATGGGACTGTGAAGCTAGAAGATATTATTTTAATATTGTTGGAAAATACGGAGTGCAAGTTCAAGAAATATTAAAGAAAGCAAGTGGTTTAGATATAAAAACAATATGTCCTCTACATGGACCTATTCTTAAGGAAAATTTAGAATATTATATAAACAAATATGATATTTGGAGTTCTTATAAGCCAGAATCAGAAGGTGTATTCATAGCCTGTGGTTCAATACATGGAAATACTTTAGAAGCAGGTAAAGAACTTAAAAAAATGTTGGAAGAAAAAGGTGCTCCTAAAGTAGTTTTAACTGATATAGCTAGAGAAGATTTTGCTGAAAATATAGAAGATGCATTTAGATATGGAAAAGTAATTTTTATGGCATCAAGTTATAATATGGATTTGTTTCCACCAATGAGAAATCTTTTAACAGATTTAAAAGGAAAGAATTATCAAAATAAAAAGGTAGGAATAGTTGAAAATGGTACATGGGCACCAAGTGCAGGAAAATGTATGAAATCAATTATTTCAGAAATGAAAAATATAGAAATTGTTGAGCCAATAGTTACAATAAAATCAAGATTAAATGAAGAAAGTAAAAAACAATTAGATATATTAGCAGAAGAAATTTTAAAAGATTAGAAAGGAGGATTAGAAATATGAAATATAGATGTACAGTTTGTGGACATATATATGATGAAGATGCAGAAGGTGTTAAATTTGAAGATTTACCAGAAGATTGGGTATGTCCATTATGTGGAGTAGGAAAAGATTTATTTGAAGCAGTACAATAAAAGCAAATATGGGCGCCAAATTGGCGCCCATATTTGCTTTTTTT
>CANRKJ010000069.1 GCA_947631185.1 uncultured Clostridia bacterium
AGAAACGCCTAAAAACTGACGTTTCTCTTACAAATAGAATTTACTTTTACAAACGGAAATTACTTTTTCAATTCACCAATTTTCTATCCTAATCTCCTATCAATTTCATCACTTATTTCATTTTTAACATATTCATCAGAAATTCTTTCAATAATTTTATTAAATCTAGATTTTACAATTAACTTAACTGCTTCTTTATATGATATTCCTCTACTCATTATATAAAATAATTCGCTATTATCTACACTTCCTGATGCTGTTGAATGATTTCCTTCAACATCCTCTTCTGTACATAATAACATTGGAAGTGCTTTAGATTTTGCCTTACTAGAAAGAAGCAAACAAAATTCATTTTCATTTCCTTCTGCTTTTTTGCAACCATTTTTAAAATCAATTGTTCCTTTAAAATTCTTAATAGCATTATCATCTAATGCACCTTGAACATCTATATCTACATTTGATTTTTCACCATATAAATCAACAATGTAATTTATATCTTTTAATTCATCTTTTTGACCAAGATAAATTGATTTTAAATCATTATTTGCATTATTTCCTAAAACATTTGAATAGTAATTTGTAATACTAGTTTTAGCACCTAAATCAATTATTGTATAATTTATAATTGAATTATTTTCTAAAGTATTTTCTATAGCTTCAAAATTTAGAGAATTATCATTTAATAAATTCACAATTGAAATATTAAGCTTAACATTTTCTTTTGCAATAGCTTTAATAATACTATTATGAAAACAAGTTTTATCTGTATTTGATTTGTACTCTATAACAATATTACAATTTTTATTTCCAATAATTTCTATATTATTAATCAAATTTAGATTATTATCATCAAACTCATAAACAATTTTTATATCTTCTTTTTCAGTTTCAATTTTTAGAATATTATTAGAATTATTATAAACATTATTTTCTAAAATTTCGCCATTACCATAAGCCAATTTTTGATTTTCTATTTTATTTGATATTTTGCTTTTATTAGAATCAATTTTAACATTATTAAATTCTTTTAATTTTTCTGGAATTTTTATATCATTTAATTTAACACTATTTATTCCATAATTTTTTGATGTTCTAACAGGAGTTTCATTTACTATAATATCCATTATCCTATACTCCCTTCTAATTCTAAATTGATTAAATTATTCATTTCAACAGCGTATTCAACTGGAAGCTCTTTTGAAATTGGATAAGCAAATCCTCTTACAATCATAGCTTTAGCATCTTCTTCAGATAACCCTCTACTCATTAAATAAAAAATTTCCTTATCACTAATTTTTCCAATTTTTGCTTCATGTGAAAATATAACATCATCTGTTCTAATATCGTTTACAGGAATAGTATCTGATCTTGATTTATCATCAAGCATTAAAGATTCACATGATACACTGCATTTAGAATTTTTAGCATTTTCATTTATTCTAACTAAAGCTCTATATGTGCAAGAACCACCATTTTTTGAAATGGATTTTGAGTTAACTATTGAAGAAGTATTTTTTGCATTATGAACAACTTTAAAACCAGTATCTAAATTTTGTCCTCCACCTGCAAAAGTAATTCCTGTATATTCAGTTTTAGCACCTTCTCCATTTAAAAAGCTCATTGGATAAAGCATTGATACTTTAGAACCAAAAGAACCTGTAACCCAATCAACCTGAGCATTTTTACCAACAATAGCCTTTTTAGTATTAAGATTCATCATATTTTTAGACCAATTTTCAATTGTAGAATATCTAAGATAAGCATTATCTTTAACATATAATTCAACGCATCCAGCATGAAGATTAACTTTATTATATTTTGGAGCACTACATCCTTCTATAAAATGAAGGCTGGCTCCTTCATCAACTATTATTAAAGTGTGCTCAAATTGACCAGATTCTGGAGAATTTAATCTAAAATATGATTGAAGTGGAATATCCAGTTTTACTCCTTTTGGAACATAAACAAAAGAACCTCCAGACCAAACAGCAGCATGAAGTGCAACAAATTTATGATCACTAATTGGAACACATTTCATAAAATGTTCTTTAACAATTTCTGGATATTCTCTTACAGCTGTTTCCATATCTGTATAAATAACACCTTGTTTTAACAAATCTTCTTTAATACTATGATAAACAACTTCAGAATCATATTGTGCACCAACACCAGCTAAAGATTTTTTTTCTGCTTCTGGAATTCCTAGTTTATCAAAAGTATCTTTTATATCTTCAGGAACCTCATCCCAGCTAGAATTTAATTTAGATTTAGGTTTAACATATGTTGCAATTTCTTCCATATTAAGTTCAGATAAATCTGGCCCCCATGTAGGAAGTTCTAATTTATTATACATTTCTAAAGCTTTTAACCTAATTTCTCTCATCCAATCAGGATCGTTTTTCATTTTAGAAATTTCTTCTACAATTTCTCTATTTAATCCCTTTTCAATTTTAAAATCATAATTATCAGCATTTTTAAAATCATAAATATTTCTATTTATATCTTCTATATCAGCTTTTGCCATAAATATTTTCCTTTCATAAACAACGCATTATTTTTTGTATTTACTAAAACCATTTTCTTCTATTTCTTTAGCAAGCTCTGCATTACCAGTTTTTATAATCTTACCATCTATTAAAATATGAACAAAATCTATTTTTAAATTTTGTAAAATTTTCATATTATGAGTAATTATTAAAACAGCATTCTCATCATTCTTATACATATTTATTCCTTTAGAAACTGCCTTTACAGCATCAACATCAAGTCCAGAATCTGTTTCATCTAATATTGCAAGTTTAGGATTTAATACTAGCATTTGTAAAATTTCATTCTTTTTCTTTTCTCCACCAGAAAATCCAACATTTAAATTTCTTTCAATAAGTTTTGGATTCATATTAAGTTCTTCCATATTTTTCTTAATATTGTCTTTAAGTTCAAAAATTTTAACAGGCTTTCCCTCTACATTATTTTTTGCTACTTTTAAGAAATTTGTAGTTGTAATTCCTGGAATCTCTTCTGGATTTTGAAAAGACATAAAAACACCTTTTTTAGCAATTTTATCAGTAGATAAATCATTTATATTTTCACCATCAAAAATAATCTCTCCACTTTTCTTTGTATATTCAGGATTGTTAAATATAACATTAGCAAGAGTTGACTTTCCTGCTCCATTAGGTCCCATAATAACATGAACTTCACCTTTATTTATATTTAAATTCAATCCTTTTAAAATTTCTTTATCTCCAGCATTTGCATATAAATCTTTTATTTCTAATAACTTACTCATTTAAAAAGCTCCTTTTAAAACACTTTAATATTTCATACTAAATCAGTAGGAATTATATCATCATATTTATATTTAGTCAACAATATTTACCAATTATAGTATGCATTAGAAAAAATTTTTCATACAGAA
>CANRKJ010000070.1 GCA_947631185.1 uncultured Clostridia bacterium
TATAGATTAACGAAAAAAAATAACAAAAAAATAAAAGAAATCACAAAATTAATTTCCTAAAATAAATAAAGATATGGTAATATAAAGTGCAAAAAGCACTTTTTTATATATAAAAGAAAGGAATGAAGGCAAAAAGAAAGAGGAATCTTCCTTTCCTCTTTCGATAATTCTAAACACCTTCATTAAAAAGGCAATATTATGATAATTCTAAACTTAAAAAAAATCAACCCCAAAATAACAAAAAATTTAAGCAATATAAATTATAGAAATATATTAAATAGTTATAAAAACATCTTAAATTATGGATATATTAAGTGCCCAGCTTGTAATAGTACAGAAAATATAAAATGGGGATATTATGAACGAAATGTTATATATGAGGTAAAAGGAGCATTACATGCGGAAGTAATAAAAATTCAAAGATTAAAATGTAAAGGATGTAATAAAACTCATGCTATAATGCCTGATGGAATAGTTCCATACAAACAATTTAATTTAAAAACAATTATAGAAAGTTTAATTAATAATAAATATAACATATCTGAAAATATAATAAAAAACTGGTATAAACAATTACAAAAGATATTTAAACCATTATTAAAAACAACATTTGTTGAAAAAAGACCATATAAATTAAAAGATATAATAGAACTAGAAAAAGATCGTCAAGACTTTTTAAGAAGAAATAAGCGATATTTTTTTCAAATAAAAGTAATAAGTATATCATATGCACCATCTTAAGATGGTGCACCAACATAAAAGTACTCTTTAACTAAAATAAAAAATAAATTATTTTATTTTTAGGAAAGGAGGAAGTTAAAAATGAATAGTCAAAAAGAAGATATTGCATTATTTAAATACGGAATTATAATCCCACTTATAAATAATACACATGGATTTCGTACTCAAAAAGAATACATTAATTTTGTCGTGCAAGAAAAACGTGAAATAAATGGAAAAATATATAAATTAACTAGTAGTAATATTTATAAATGGTTAAATATATATCGAAAATATGGTATCAAAGGATTGGAAAGCAAAACTAGAAGTGATTATAAAACAAGTCGAAAACTTAATCCAACAATAACTGATAGAATAATAAAATTAAGAGAAGAATATCCTCATATAACAGGAACAGCAATGTATAAGAAATTGATTGAAGAACAATTAATCCAAGAAGCATCAGTATCATTAAATACTTTATTAAGATTTATAAAAAATAATAATTTAAAAGCTAATCAAATAACTAACATCGAAAGAAGAATGTTCGAAATGGAATATTGTAATGATTGCTGGCAAGCAGATACAAGTTCGGGACCATATATAAAAATAAATAATATAAAATATAAAACTTATATAATAATGTTTATAGATGACAAATCAAGAATGGTCATGGGTTTTGATATATATTTTAATGACAATGCAATAAATATGCAAAGAGTATTTAAAGAAGCAATAAAAACATATGGAAGACCTAAAAAATTATTTGTTGATAATGGAGGTCCATATGACAACAAGCAATTATCCTATATCTGTGCATCATTAGGAGTAGAATTAATTCATGCTAAACCATATTCACCAGAATCTAAAGCTAAACAAGAACGATTATTTAGAACAATAAAAGATGGATGGATGCGTTGTACAGATTGGAATACATTTAGTACCTTAGAAGATATAAAGAAAAGTTTAGAAATATTTTTAACAGATAATTATATTAATAAAGTTCATTCAGTAACTAAAGAAACACCATTAGATAGATGGCATAAAGATTATAATTATATAACTTTTATCGAAGAAGAAAAAATAGAAGAAGCTTTTTTACATAAAGCATTTAATAAGGTAAGATTAGATCGAACAATAAAACTTAATAATGAATATTATGAGATACCTTTTAAATATGTTGGTCAAACAATAGAATTAAGATATAATCCGAATAATTTAGAAAAACTTTATTTATATGAAAATGATATAAAAGTATGTGAAATATTAAAAGTAGATAAAATAGCCAACGGAAAAAGTAAAAGACAAAATGGAATAGATTATTCAAAAATGATAAATGATGAAAGAGATACTATAGAAATGGAAGTGAAAAGTTAATGTATACGTCATATTATGGAATGAGTTGTAATCCGTTTTTAAAAGAGAAAGAAAATGAATATAAAAGCCAAGATTACAAGGAGTTAATCAATAGATTTAACTATTTAAAAGAAATAAAAGGTTTAGGAGTATTTATTGGACCACCAGGATATGGAAAAACCTTTACCATAAGAAATTTTATCAAAAAATTAAATAAAGATTTATATAAAGTAATTTATATATCAGCAACAGATAATTTAACAGTATTTGATTTTTTTAAAGAGATAGGAAAAGAATTAAAATTAGATACAGGATCATGTTATAGAACAGATATTTATAATAATATTCAAAATGAAATCAAAAATTTAGTAGAAATCGAAAAAGTACAACCAATAATTATAATTGATGATGCCCATTTATTATCAAGAGAGATATTAAAGAATTTAAAAGTATTACTTGATTTTGAAATGGATTCAAAGGATTATACAATAGTAATATTAATTGGTCATCCCGAGTTAAAAAGCGAATTATGTAAGAAAATATATGAAACGATAAATCAAAGAATTATAGTTAATTATACTATGAATGGCTTATCCAGAGAAGAAATAAAAGAATATGTAAAAACAAGATTTGAAATAGCTAATGTAAACAGAAATATATTTAGTGAAGATGCTTTAAATGCTTTATATTCATGTAGTAAATCATCACCAAGAAGATTAAACAGTTTAATCTCAAATGCTTTAATGCTTGGATTTCAAAATAAATTAAAAGAAATAAAATCAGAAATAATTATGCAAGCAAAAAAAGAAATGGATTTAGAATGAATCATAAATGGTATTATGAAAAAATAATAGATGAGATATTAAATCTATTAAAAGATAACTTAATATTGTTATATAACTATAATGATGATGCTTTACTTGATATAAAAAAATATTGTAAAGATAAAATACATAAAAGATATATACCTTTACAATATGATGATCTAATATATTTTACTGAAACAGCTTTAGATGAATTAGCTTATTGTGACCATTTATATGATTTTAGGGATCTTGAGTAATTGATCCCTTTTATTTTGTTAAAATAATTTGATTTTTTATTATTATTTTATTTTAATGATTTATA
>CANRKJ010000071.1 GCA_947631185.1 uncultured Clostridia bacterium
TATAGATTTGTAAAATAATATAACCAACTTTTTGTAAAATAATTTGACTTAATTATTTGTAAATTATTTTAACTTTTTAATTAAATAGAAATAAGGCTCTTTTTGCCTTATTTTATGTATTTTTTTCTAAATCTCTAAAATCAACTAGATAATTACAGTTCATTAATTCTTTTAATCCTTCCTTAGTAAAGTCGAATAGTAATTCATATGGTATTTCTTTATATCTTTTATGTTCTTTATCTTTACAATATTCCCTTATACTTGGCAAGGTATCTTTATCATAACTATATCTTAATATTAAATTATCTTTTATCATTTCTACTATTTCTTCTATCACTTTTTCATAATAAAATTTATGACTCATTATATCTCCATCTCCTTTAATGCATTCATTACTATTTCTTCGTCTATCATTTTTGCTTCATTCTGACTTCCTAACATCAAACTATTTATTACTAATGTATTTAATCTCCTTGGAGAAGATTTACTACTTGAATATAACGCATTTATTGCTTCACTACTAAATATCTCATTATTTACATTAGCTAATTTTAATCTTGTCTTTATATATTCTTTTACTTCTTCTCTTGATAATCCTTTAAACGTATAATTTACTATTATCCTTTGTTTTAAGGATATATGAATTAATTTTTTTAATTCATCTTTTAATTCTGTTTGTCCTACTAATATTAATGTTATATAATCTTTTGAATCCATTTCATATTCATATAATACCTTCATATTTAATAATACTTCTCTTGAAAGTAAATGAGCATCATCTATTATTATTACAGGCTGTACTTTATCTTTTGTAACTAATCTTTTTATTTCTTTTTGTATATTATTATATAAATCTATTTTATAACATCCTCCAACACTTAAATCTAATTTATCTGATATCTCTTTATAAAAGTCAAATACTGTCATATCTCTACTTGCTGATATATATATTACTTTATATAAATCTTTGTTTAAAGAATTTATAAAACTTCTTATAACATAAGTCTTTCCATACCCACTCTCACCAACAAATAATCCTATTCCTTTTACTTCTTTTACATAGTTAAATCTATAAATACACTCATTATAGTCATAACTAGAATAAATATATTTAATACTTTCATCCTTTAAAAATGGATTACAACTCATTCCATAATAAGAACTATACATCTTCAATCACATCTCTTTCATCATTAATAACTTTAGAATAATCTATATTACTTTTTCTTTTAATCTTACTATTAGATACTTTGTCAACTTTATGTATTTCACAAACACACTTATTATCTTCATAAATATAAAGAGTATCCAAGTTTAATGGATCATACCTTAAACAAATAGTTTGATGAACATATTTAAATGGTACTTCATAGAAAAAATTATCTAGTTTAATAGTTCTATCGTTTCTAACTTTTCTTTCTATTCTATGTAGAAATGATTCATCAACAAATTTTTCATCTAAGAATACAACTTTATTATATTCGTTATGCCATCTTGCGTTTGGCGTTTCTTTTGTTGATGAATGAACTTTATTAGTATAATTATTATATAGAAAAGTTTGTAAGCTTGTTTTAATTTGTTCTAAAGAAGTAAATGCATTCCAATCAGTACATCTCATCCATCCATCTTTAATTGTTCTAAAACTTCTTTCAATTTTAGCTTTTGATTCAGGAGAATAAGGTTTTGCATGAATTAACTCAATACCTAAAGTCGCGCATATTAAAGATAGTTGCTTATTATCGTAAGGCCCACCGTTATCAACAAATAATCTTTTAGGTTTTCCATAAGTTTTAATAGCTTTTTTAAAAACACTTTGCATGTTTATCGCATTATCATTTAAAAAGAAATCAAATCCCATAATAAGTCTGGATTTATCATCAATAAACATAATAAGTTTAGTTCTATATTTTTTATTTTCTATAGTTACATATGGACCAAATGATGTATCAGATTGCCAACAGTCATTTACATTTTCCATTTCAAACATACGTCTATCTATATTAGAAACTTGAGAAGCTTTTAAATTATTAAGTTTAATAAACCTTAAAACAGTATCTAAGGAAACATCAAGTTTATTAATATATTTTTCATCTATTAATTTTTTATAAATAGAACAGCCAGTAATACTAGGAAATTCTTCACGTAAAGAAATAATTCTTCGAATAGTATCGTTATTAAGCTTTCTAGGAATTCTAAAATCTTTTCTAGTCTTTTTTTGTAAAGATTGAAAACCATTTTTTTTATAAGATAAATACCAAGATTTAATACAACTTTTTGAAAATTTAAGTTCCTTATTATTAAAAGAATAAGATTTATTAGAGGCATGCCTAAAATATTCTTCATTAGAAGAAAAGCCATGAGTATTATTAATTACAGGTGCGATAATGTGAAATTTAAATAAAGCTAAGTCATTAAAATCATTATTAATCAAAAAATCACCTCCTCGTATATATAAAATACTCTAAATAATAGATAAAAAATATATAAAGTTATGTTGGTGAGGGTAATCAAAAATGAATAAAATTTTTAATACCGGAGTGAGTCATCAAAATTAATTGCCTAAAATGAATAAAGAAATCATAATAAACATTAAAAACACGAGATAAAATATAATTAATAATATTATGGGCAAAAGGAAGTAAAGTTTTTAAATAAGGTAAAAATAATTTATGGAAATCATGTTTCCATTTATTAACAGTATCAAAAGAAAAGTCAGGAATATTAGCGATAGGTAGATCATCAATAGCAGATAAAATAACATCTAAAACAGGTTGTTTGTAAGGGACAATAATAGAAGGCAATAAAGCATGAGTTTTTCCACAATTTTTACATTTAAGTCTTTGGATATCAATAGATTTAAATACAATCTGACCATTAGATATAAAATAAACACCTCTACTATATTTACCCCATTTAATTAAATCATTACTACCGCAAAAAGGACATTCACAAGAAGAGTAAATGTCAACAGAATAGTAAAAATTTAAACTTTTTTCAAAATTAGTATTGCATTTTTGGGAATAAAGTAATATCATATAATTGCTTTTTTGAGAGGCAAAGTAATATCGGAAGAGGAAGTCGTCACTTCTTCTTTCTTTTTGTCTCTCGTTTCCTTTCATAAATTTGCATTTTATTTTAACATATAATTGAAATAATTTTCAAAAAATCAAAAAAAATTGGATAAATTAATATCCAAATCTATA
>CANRKJ010000072.1 GCA_947631185.1 uncultured Clostridia bacterium
GTCATGCTAAAAATTAGTAATACAAATTTTTTTTAATTTTTCTATAAACTCTTGATTTATGTTAGCAAGTTTCCTATTATATAAAAAAAAGAAAGGTATCTATACCTTTCAGATTTTTATACATTTTCTTTTATGTATTCAACTACATCAGAAACTGTAACTACTTTTTCTGCATCAGTGTCTGGAATTTCTAAATCAAATTCTTCTTCTAATGCCATTACCAATTCAACAATATCTAATGAATCAGCTCCTAAATCATCTATAAAAGATGCATCCATAGTAACTGAAGCTTCAGATACACCTAATTGATCAACAATTATTGTTTTTACTTTTTCAAAAACTTCCTCTGTATTCATAACGTACCTCCAAAATTATATTAAATTTATAATCTAGTTTTAATATATGTTAAATAAATTGTCAAGTATTAATTTAATTTTCTTTTAAATTTTCGAATGATTTTACCATTTCACTGACAGAACCACCTTTTGCAAATTCTTCTGCTTGTTTTAAAGTATAGAAAAATAAAAGATCATCACTGCTACCATGAGCTTTAACTACAGGCTTTTTTACTCCTAAAAATAATGCCCCACCATATTCTTTATAATCTGTCATTTTTTTAAACTTTTTTATAGCAGGAAGACTAGGTATTGAACATATTGTAGAAAATAAATTACCTGTTAAAGATTCTGTTAATGATACTTTAACAAATCTTCCTATACCTTCTATAGCTTTTAAAAATACATTTCCAGTAAATCCATCAGTTATAACTGCATCTACATTTCCCTCAAAAGGATCTCTTGCTTCTATATTTCCTATAAAATTAATTCCATATTCTTTAGAATGTTCTTTTAAGAAATTATATGTCTCTTTTACAAGTTCATTACCTTTTGTTTCTTCAGTTCCTATATTTAATAATCCCACTCTTGGATTTTCAATTCCGTAATTATTTTTTAAATATATTGTAGACATTTGAGCAAATTGGACAAGGTTTATTACCTTACAGTTAGTATTTGCTCCAGCATCCATTAGCAAAAATTTAGAATTATGGGCAGGAAGTATTGGTGCAATAGCTGGTCTATCAATTCCTTTAATTCTACCTACCAATAAAGTAGCACCAGTAAGTAATGCTCCTGAATTTCCAGCTGATACAAAAACATCTCCTTCTCCAGCTTTTAACATTCTAAATCCTACAACCATTGAAGAATCTTTTTTATTTCTTATTGCATGAGTAGGAATATCTTCCATTTCAATTTGTTCAGAAGCATTTTTTATTTTTAATTTAGAAGATATATCTGTTAAATTTTTTCCATAAAATTCATTTGATTTTTCATTTATAATTTTTTCATTTCCTATTAAACAAATTTCTGACTCTATTTCTTTTACTGCCCTTACAGCACCTTTAATTGTAGCATCTGGAGCATTATCTCCCCCCATAGCATCTAATAATATTATCACTTTTTTTTCCCCCTGATTAATATTTAAGCAATAATATTGTATGTACTTTATTATAAAAAATCAAGTGTTTTTATAAAAAAAAACAAAAGATTTACATACTTTGTAAATCTTTTGCTCTTTAAAATTTATTTTTATTATTCAATAACTTCTGAAACAACTCCAGAACCTACTGTTCTTCCACCTTCACGAATAGCGAATCTTAATTGTGGTTCGATAGCAATTGGAGAGATAAGTTCTATTGTCATAGTAACATTATCACCTGGCATAACCATTTCTGTTCCAGCAGGTAATTCAATAACACCTGTAACATCTGTTGTTCTGAAATAGAATTGTGGTCTATATCCATTAAAGAATGGTGTATGTCTTCCACCTTCATCTTTATTTAATACATAAACTTCAGCTTTGAATTTTGTATGTGGATGAATTGTTCCTGGTTTTGCAAGAACTTGACCTCTTTCAACATCAGTTCTTTGAATACCTCTTAATAATGCACCAGCATTATCTCCAGCTTCAGCAGAATCTAATGATTTTCTGAACATTTCAAGCCCTGTAATAACTGTTTTTAATCTTTCTGGTCTAATACCAACTATTTCAACTTCTTCTCCAACTTTTACTGTTCCTCTTTCAACTCTACCTGTAACAACTGTTCCTCTACCAGTAATTGTCATTGTATCTTCAATTGGCATTAAGAATGGTTGATCAACTGGTCTTTGTGGTGTTGGAATATAAGTATCTATTGCATCTAATAATTCTTTCATTGGTTTGTAAACTTCATCATCAGGATTTGTTGAAGTACTTTCTAATACCTTTAAAGAAGATCCTTTTATAATTGGAATCTCATCTCCAGGGAACTCATATGAAGTTAATAAGTCTCTAACTTCCATTTCAACTAATTCTAATAATTCTGGATCATCAACCATATCACATTTATTTAAATATACAACTATATATTTAACACCAACTTGTCTAGCTAGTAATATATGCTCTTTTGTTTGAGGCATAGGTCCATCAGCTGCTGAAACAACTAATACAGCACCATCCATTTGTGCAGCACCAGTAATCATGTTTTTAACATAGTCAGCATGACCTGGGCAGTCAACGTGAGCATAATGTCTTTTATCTGTTTCATACTCAACGTGAGCTGTATTTATAGTGATTCCTCTAGCTTTTTCTTCTGGAGCACCATCAATTTGATCATAAGCTGTATAATTAGCTTGTCCTTTTAATCCTAAATATTTTGTAATTGCAGCAGTTGTAGTTGTTTTTCCGTGGTCAACATGTCCGATTGTACCAATGTTAACGTGTGGTTTTGTTCTTTCAAATTTAGCTTTTGCCATTTTTGAATTCCTCCTTTAATTTTTTTGTTTTATTATTTTTTAAATTTAATGACTAAATTTTGTTTATTGCATTTTATACTATTTGTTAATAAAATGCAAGTGTTTTATTAAAATTGCTATTTTACTATTTTTCTTTTTTGAGCTCTTTTTACTTTAGCTATTTTACGGCTTGAAACTAATATTTTAAACTTTGCTTTCGCAAACTTTAAAACATAAGTTTCTGCGTATTCG
>CANRKJ010000073.1 GCA_947631185.1 uncultured Clostridia bacterium
TTCTTTTGTTGCATTTGGATTCTCTGAATAATATACTGTAACTTTTCCTTCTAAGTTCTTTGGTACTTTTATTCCATCACTAGTCATTTTACCTGTAAAATCTGAACCTAAATCATCACTACTTTCAATAGCATGATTTCCTTCAAATGGTATAACTCCTAATATTTTTATATCACTAACTGTTCTATTATAATTATTAAGTAAATTTACACTTATATCAACAGTTCCACCTTTATTACTAACATCAGCAATATTTGGTGCAATTGTTACTTTTTCATCTTCACTATAATTTGATGCACTCTGACTTGTTATTAAAGTACTTGGTGCAGTTATACCTAAATTACAATTAATTTTTCCGACTTTTTCACTATAATTATCATTATTATTTATATCATATATATCATTTGAGTTTGATAAGTATGTATTACAATCTTCATTATATGCATATAATGTATATGTTTCATTTGATGATGGTGCAATTGGATTTATTACCATATCAAATGTAAGTGAAATTGAATAATCCACTCTTTCTTCATTTTCAGCAACTATTTCTATAAAATAATTATCCTCATCTTTATATAAGTTACTTACAACAATATCAATATTATCATTTCCATTTACTTCTAAGTTTTCTGCATAAATTATACTTTTTGGAAGTTTAAGTAAAAATATACCATTCTTCCATTTAAATTGATTAAATTCATTTGAAATAGTTCTTATATCTACTTTTTGTTTAGTATTTTGATTATCATTCTCATTTAGATTTTGATTTAATACATTTTTAGGAGAAATTGACATTGATATAACTGATTCTGGTTCTATATAATCAGCATAACTTGTAAATATTCCTTCATCGCCCCCCTCTCTTGTAGTCCATAAATAAGAATATATACCCGCAATATTATCAAAATCTGCTTTTGGCATTTGTTGTTCAAATAATTTATCATCTATCTTTTTTAAATTATATACATCAAATTGACCTCTATTAGGTGAGTCAACTTCTACCCTAAGATTTTTTATTTCATTTTCATATTTATAATAATTTAATCTTGTATATTTATTTAATTCACTTCTTGAAAATTCTTTTACTAAATTATCTCCATCATATATCTTTACTGAATTTGCATAACCATAAAAACCAATTCCAGCATAAGATACATAATCTTCTGTACTTATTTTTCTTTGATTATAAGTTAAAAATTTGTCAGGTTCATTTTCTTTTAAAGTCATAGTTTTTGAATTAAGTTGTGAATTAGTATGCCATACAACTTCATAATAATCTTCTTCTGTTTCCAATCCATTATATGCTTGAATTGCTTTCTCTTTTGATACTACATTTCTATTTGATGATTTTTCACCTATTTCTACACTTGCTTCATTAATAATTCCTGATGGTGATGTTGGCAATTTTCCCTTTGCACTTGCTAATATTCCATTAGATTGTGCTTCTAATATATCATCAAATTCAGGTTTTTTATTATTATATGCCGTAAATTTTGATGTTACAGGAATTTCAACACTAAATGAACGTTCAGGATCCTCCCATACAGCATAAGGAATTGCTTCTGGTGGATATAAAAAGCTTATACTATATGTGATTGGAGAGTTTATTCTATCTGAAACATCACCAGTTTCATCATCACATGTACTTGACTTCAATATAGTTAAAATTCCAGTTTCATCATCATAACTATAGTCGTTTGAATTAAGTCCAGATACATATGCAGCTGTTGGATAATAACCAGTTATTTGTGGTGCACTTGCTGTTACTTCATTTTCTTTTAAAATTAATGATTTAGTTCCTGTTGATACCATTATGCTTCCGTTTACATAAAATCCGGTATAAGTATATTCAATTTTACCACTTTTACAACTAATATATGATGATAAATTACCATACCAATCTACAGTAACTTCTCTGGTTACATCTATTGGTATTGAATTTCCTTCATCATCAACATAAGTTCCTTTTAAAGTCATCGTATTAACTTTGCTATAATCATTTATATTATCACCAATTTTTGAACTTATCTTACCTTCTAATAATCTTTGACTACCTGCGTATACTTTATCCTGTAATCTTATGCTTTTTGTATCGTTTCCTATGTAGTCTCCAGATACTACAGAATCTTCTACGATTGATGTTGACCAAGTGAAATTCTGAGCATTTAAAGTTATCTGTCCATTATCTAAATGTCCACCATTTGATACTTTTATTTCTGCCCATAAAATTTCATCAGTTGATTCAACATTCTTAGCAGTTCCTCTTACCCTTTCTGCATAATTATCGTTATCATAATCTTTTGTGAAGAAAACCGAAAACTCTACATTAGGACTTTGAGTTTGATAATCTTCATCTTCAAGTTCGCCATATTTTTCAGCCATTTGATTTTCTATGTCTAATTTGCTTTGAGTAATAATACTACTTATTTTTGGTAAAGCGATTATTACTGCAATTGCAAATAAAATTAATGCTACAGCGATAACATAAATTTTTTTACTCACCTTTCTCATTTGAATTTCTCCTTTTAATATATTTTTTCTTTTAGCTTAATAATAATATATTTATATTAATAAAAAAAGCAGTAGAAAACCTGTGTTACGCCACTGTTTTTACGGAAATTCAAAACCGTTTATTATATTAAATTTTGATTAAATTTTTGTTTAAATTTTAGTATTTTTTAGATATATTTAAATAAATACTTACGGATTAACGTTATTGAGTATATTGATTTATGTTATTGTTTTTGGTTGGTTGGCGGGCGCCCGCAATAAAATCATATATCTGAATTTATTTTCATTCTGTAGGGGCGTTCATTGGACGCCCGTAATACATTTTTGTTGGTATTAATTAAATGTCAGTGCACAACAATATTTATTTGTTATTATAATTTTTTCATGATTATCAATTATTATTTTTCATAATATTTTGTTTTATCGTTTGGCGGGCGTCCAATGAACGCCC
>CANRKJ010000074.1 GCA_947631185.1 uncultured Clostridia bacterium
AAATTTCTAACAAAACTTGAAAAAGTTTTATTAAATATATATAAATTTTTAAATGTTTATGTTACAATAAAAACTAACGAAATACCCTGAAATCTCAAGTCTTGGAGAACAAAAATAATAGGATTAAAAAGTAGTAACTACCACTAAATAATAAAATGATAGAATAACTTAAAATCCTGCGGGACTTAAACTCCCGTGCCGGTTCGATTCCGGCCATCTGCACCAATGACGTATCTGTTCGAACTAATAAAACAGATATATAGATACCATCCTGAAAAAGGAAGGTATTTTTTTTATTATTTTTTCAGTATGTACTACGTCAGCCCACGAGTTTTGTGCCAATGGTCAAAACTCATAAGGGGTTAGGACTTGTGTCAAACCCAAGTCTTATTATTTGTAATTTTATTTAAAATCGTGTATAATATAAAGTAATATAGGTAATGTCCTATATTACTTACCCATTTATCACTAATTAGTGGGAGGGGATTATTCCTCTACTTTTTAGTTTTGCATATAAAACAATAAACATCAAAAAATTTAAGGAGGAACTAACATGGACGAAAAGAAACGGAACATTCAGTTTGGCTGTAGTATCATAGGAACTGTAGCACTTTTGATCTACATCATATTAGCATTAGTAGGTAGTAATACTGTTTTGTTTGTATTGAGAATCTTATTCGCAGGAATAGCAGCAATTGCGTATGCAATTAAAATGGGAGCTGAGATATCAAACGATGATTCTTATAAAGTTTCTGTTTTTCTCATTGCTTTCTGCCTAGCTGATATTGTGATTACTGCAATGCAACTGTAATGAACCTAGTCCAAAAAAGAAAATTTTTCTTTTCCTCGCAAGAGGTTTCTTTTTTTTTATAAATTTTATTATAATTTTGTTACAATTTATTAAAAATATGATAAAATACGTATATAAATTTTTTAATCCTGTTTTACAGATTGATATATAGACAGTTATTATAAAATAATTATTTTAAGGAGGTAATACAATTGGCAAAACTTACATTTTTTTCTGTTTTTAAAAGTAACTTGAAATGTGCATTTTGTAAAATTGAGAATTGTCCAGTGAGATATATGCCTCAGAGGAAACAAATTCAATTTTATGATGGCAGACGCTTTGGTATAATATGCGAAAAAGATAGAAAAGCACGTGAAGATGCAATTTTGAAAAAAAGTTGACGTGAAAAAGTTGACCAACAAACAAGCAGAATGTATTATCCATTAAAGGTGCTACATTCTGTTTTTATTTTTGTTTAAATTTATTATAAGTTGTAGATATCTACGTCAATGGCACCAAGCGAAGAGATATACAATAATATATCTCTTTTTTGTTTCGTAAAGTGGATGGAATCGAAAAGGAGTGGCCCAGTTTTGGCGATTGCAACGGCAATCGGCGAAACTAGGACAAAAACAATCCCTTTGGATTGTTTTTATGACGTGGCCTGTGGCGATTCCTACCATCTGCACCATTAGAACCTCAAGTGTTTCGTAAGATTAAGCTTGAGGTTTTAATTATAAAAATGCAGATTTTCCTAACATTTTTCCTAACACTTTTTTAATTTATTGTGTAAGTTAAGAAAATGTTTTGAAATATTCTTTTGAAAATTCACCTAATTACAGTTAGATAATTGTTCTTTTTTATTGTCATTTTTCATAAATGATAAATTAAATTTGTAATTTAGCTTACTTTTGACTTTTAAATAATAACACATAAGAAAATTTAATTCTGGTTACCTTTAAATAATATTTCAATACAGATAATGTTTTAATTTTGATTTGTTAAATATTTTGGTATTTTATATTCTCTACCTACTTTAAGAGCAGGGATAGTTTTATCTCTTACTAATTGATTTATACCAATATTAAACATTTTTTTAATTGAAAAATGTTTAATATATCAGGATATGTTGTAAACATTAGATCATAATTTTATTAAATATTCATAAATTTTTTTGTAAAATTACATATTTGAAAAAATACATTTAGAGAAAGTTAGAGTTGTAATTTATGTTAATTTATAGTATAATATTTATGTAAACGACTTTAATTAGTCAGTAAGCCATTAACAATAAATACAAATTTTTAAGGAGGAAAATTACTATGGCAAACGCAACTATTATTTATTTCGATGGAACCTGGGACTGTGGAGATATTATCCGTAACTTCCGGACAGTAGATTCGGAAATTGAGGCACTTCATGTACGCTCTTTTGAAGATGGTGTGGCTACAGTATTACCTAATCTTGATTGTGATATCACTGATTTTGCAGAGATTATTGCAGGATGTTTCGCAAAGGATTCAAACTTCGGAGAAGAAGTTATGTCGGCTTTTAACTGTAATGAGAACGCTAAATTTTCTGGTATCAAGTTCAATTTTAACGGTGTGACCCTTGTGGTTACTAAAGAAAATGCTGACGCGGACAAAATCTTTGATATGTGGAATGCAATAATGGAATCAAGATACCTCAAATCGTGTGGTGTTGATCAGGAAGTAATTCGCATTATTGAAACTACCAAAATGGAGTTCAAAGATGAGGAGGCCTGCAAACTGTGGAAACAGTATGCTAAGGTAAACAATAATATTGCTAACTATGCTTGCCGTTGGGCAAAGTATATGCAACACTTAATTAGAACAGAAAGTATGAGTTTTAGAGCAATTTCTGTAGTGGCAGCTAGTAAAATCGAGCCTACAGGAACTAGTGGTTTTATGCATGGATGTGCAGTCGAAATTTTAAGACAGTGCTGGAAATATGGTGTTGGAATCTTCATGACATAATTAAGGTTATGGCTATTAAGGATATATCCTGCTATACTGACAGTCAATGTTGGCTAATTAGCCAACAAAGAACCCTCGCAAGAGGGTTCTCAGACTGTTGACAAAGTTATTAAAAAATTTTGTCAATAGTCTTTTCTTTTTTATAAAAATATATTAAAATAAGAAT
>CANRKJ010000075.1 GCA_947631185.1 uncultured Clostridia bacterium
ACAATAACTCAATATTATTGTATTGATATAATCTGGAGGATAAAGATGTATAAGCCAAATGCACTAATCAGTTCTTTAAGAGGAAAGACGATTGCCATTGTATATATTTTTGAAAAAGAAGAAGCTGCTGGATTTGATCACTTTTTAATATGGAAAGATAATATATTAACGGGTTGGCTAAAGGCGGTATACGAGTTAGAGTGCTTGCCGTACATAATTGATGTTAGAACATTTATGCAAAAGGCAAGTAACTACACCCTTCCGCACATAGATTACGTAATAAACTTAAACAGTGGCTGTTATAATCTTTCCACAATGGGATTAGTTCCTTCTATATGCAGTTTTTTGAATATTCCGTGTATACCATGCGATGCTGTATCTATATTGTCAACTGAAAGTAAAAAGATTGCAAATTATGTTGCACGAGGCAAAGGCATCAAAATTCCTAATTTTTTAGATACTGACAATTTGAACGGGATATATAGACCTGTAAATTTGGGGAATAGTATAGGTGTAAAGATGGGAAAATTTGATACAGTTAAAGATGATGGCATATATCAAGAATTCATACCAGGCTATGATGTAACTATTCCTGTAGCATACAATTTTTGTTCTAAAACAATGGATGTCCTTCCTCCTATTATGTATTTACCAAATACTTTTGACCCATTATGGATATATGATGAAGAAACAAAAAAGAAAGATACTGGATTTACAACCCTTCCATTTTCAAGCATTAGCGAAGAAATAAAGAAAGAAATAATTGATTTACTAACAGCGTTTGGAATAAAAACATATGCTAGGATTGATGCAAGGATAAAATACAATGATGCACTTACTAAAGACATTGCAAATATACCATTTAGTAAAGATGACATGTATTTTATCGAAATTAATTCAATGCCTACAATTGAACCTGATGATGGATTTGATTTAGCAGTTAAAGCTGTTTTAAAAATGCATAATCATAGTTTTTATAATAGTGTAAATGAATACAATAAGAATGTGGCTTTCCCGTCCATTAACGGTTTTCTTTTGGCCAGTTCTATGCTAGCCCTTACTACATCCAAGTACTGAAATCGAAAGGATTAAAACCATATCGAATAATAAAATCTTTTCTTTTGCCTTGTGCAATATTAACGATTTTGGGTATATTACATATGCTCAATAATGGAAAAGAATTTGAATAGTGGGCCGCTAAATACTGCATTTGAAGAATTCGTTCTGAAGCGCATAATAAATTGTGACAAAATGACTCATTTATCAGTTCCTTTATTGGATATGTACTGATAAGTTCTTTGCCAAGTTGCTCACTTTGATGAAATGCAACCGAGAGAATATTTAGCACATAATCGGCAGATAGGAACGGTAGATTTTTAATACCCATCCCATCAAAAATCTGCCGCATGAGAAGACGTATTCTATTCTCATCAATCGCATTATATGAATAGCTTTCTGCAATCATTTTATTGCTTTCCAATGCAAACTTCTGTACTACTCTATTTTGAACCTTTGCATACTCTAAGCCTCGATTAAAAAGCTCAATCGCTTCTGTCGGTTGCCCACAATACAAATATGCAACTCCAACATTATTAAATATATGTGTTAATCCAACCATTCCAGGAACATTATTAACTGCTTCAACTTGCAAATCCTTAAATTCTGCAGTTGTTACATTATCTGTATAAAATTGTTCAATGAGCATATTATTTTTGCAATAAATGGCGTGATCTTCCATATTGTTTCTTTTAAATATATTATAAGCCGTTTCGTAAAGCGACAGTCTTTCTGCTACTGAGCAATTGGGTAATAAGTCAGCACATTTATACACTTGTGCTAAAAGTATTTCATTATTCAGTCCTTTAGCTAGTGCTTGTGCCTCAATAATATCGTTGCCACCATAATCATTGCAAAAAACACGATATAATTTTGCAACGCACTCAATATTCTTTAGTATGTAATCGTCATTGGTAGT
This sequence comes from uncultured Clostridia bacterium, assembly GCA_947631185.1. Lineage (GTDB taxonomy): Bacteria > Bacillota > Clostridia > TANB77 > CAG-508 > Scatovivens. The sequence continues at coordinate 1,976 of CANRKJ010000075.1, forward strand.
GTTTGCCTTATAGTTTGATATGTCACTAATTGTTTCAGATAGTTTGCTGCGCACAGTCTCCTTTTCATCAAACAATAAGTTTGCTCTATACCGAAACAGGAGCGGACTAAATGCAGATATTACTTTGTTATCTACCCAATCCGAATTTAAGAGGACTTCAGTCCTAGTATTTGAGCATGTGCTATAACACTGCTCAGAAAATGAGGAAATAAATGATGCAATATTATCCGCACCGCAATTGATAACTTTGTACAGTGTTTCTTCTCCACTGTTGCGGATCATCTTGACGTTAATACCATTTGGGCATTCTGATAGTAGCTCTTTTGCTCGTTCAAAATCATTATCTTTTAACAGTATAATGATTGATGGTCTTAATATGCTATCCTTATGAATGTTAATAAATTTAGTGAGTGTTTTTTTGCTAACCTTACCTTCTTGAATAATTATAGGATCAATAACGTTCGGCCCTGCTGCTTGATGTTCTGTAACTGTAAATAATTGACATAGTGCAGAAACTATATCCGTTATCGACGAAATATAGTTGCTAGATGTAATTTTTGTAATCAAATTAGAAACAGGCGTAGTGCATTTTTGTATTTTGCTTAAGACGGAGTTGTAAAACTTTTTTGATTTTTCTTCGGAATCGAAAAAATTCTGCGTATTTATAAACTTGTTAAAATATTCATGGCCAACTCCTACCACAAACCGTTGTTCAACAACAAATACGGTAAATGTATTTGTATTAGGATAGAAAATTTTTTCAATGTCCAATGCTTTTCCACCATTCTTTCTCCATCATAATAGACGCGACTTATTATTTTACAATAATATTGAGTTATTGT
>CANRKJ010000076.1 GCA_947631185.1 uncultured Clostridia bacterium
GATGATGACTTTTCAGGAGCAGGAACTTATAGACCTGATTTTGAAAGACTAATAAAAGATTGTGAAAGTGGAAAAATCAATTTAGTTTTATGTAAAAGTCAATCAAGATTTTCAAGAGATATGGAAGTTATTGAAAAGTATTTACACAATAAATTCACTCTTTGGCAAGTTAGATTTGTAAGTATTGTCGACAATGCTGATACAAGTATTGAATCTAACAAGAAATCAAGACAAATAAATGGCCTAATCAATGAATGGTATTTGGATGATTTATCAACCAATATAAAAAAATCATTAAAAAACAAAAGAGAAGATGGTCTATTTATGGGTAGCTTTGCTCCCTATGGTTATGAAAAAAGTGAAGATGATTATCACAAATTAGTAGTTGATCCAGTTGCTGCCAAAGTTGTACAAACGATATTTAAAATGTATGCTGATGGTCACAGTTATTATAAGATTTGTGAATATCTTAATAACAATAATATTCCTCCTCGCTCAGTTTATAAAAGACAAAAAGGTAGCAAATTTGTATGTTCTAATTGTGACTATAAGACAGTTAAATGGAATCCTGATACAATCGCTCAAATATTAAAAAATGAAGTTTATATTGGTAATTTAGTACAAGGTAAAATAACTTCTATGGGATACAAAGTTCATAAGTTTAAAAAAGTTGATAAAAAAGATTGGTGCCGAATAGAAAATGCTCATGAGCCAATTATCGATATGGAAATGTGGAATAAAGTACAAAAAATTTTAGGTACACACCAAAAGCCAACTAAAACAGGAGAAATACACTACTTAACTAGAAAAGTTTACTGTAGTTGTTGTAACAAGATATTTATGCGAAATGTTTATCAAGTTAAGGGTGAAATTAAAAGAGCGTACTTACAATGTAAAGGGGTTAAAAAATATCATATTTGCAATAATAACAAAGCAATTAGAATGGATGAAGTAGAAAAAATAATAATTAATGCTATAAATGATTTGTTAGAAAGATTCTATGATAAAAATGAATTGCAAGAACTTTATAATGAAAGAAAAGAACAACATACAAATGATTATGAAACAATAAAAAATTTAGAAAAAGAAAAACATAATCTTGACAAAAAAATAGAAGACAACAAAGTATTTTATAGAAATATTTACGAAGACAAGGTAAAAGGAACTATTACCGAAGAAATGTTTAAAATGATGTCAAAGGATTATTTAAGAGAAATAGAAACTATGACTAAACGAATAGAAAGAGTAAATAACGAGATTGAAAATTTAAAAAAAACAAAAAAAGCACAACTAAAAACGGATAATATCTTAAAAAAATATATGCATATTGATAATTTAAATAGAGTAATAGTCGATGAGTTTATTGATAAGTTTTATGTTGGATGTTATAATAAGGACACAAAAACAAGAGATATAGAAATAGAATGGAATATTGAAGTTTAAAATGATAATTTTAGACTTTTTTTACTCTTTAAAAAAGAATATAATAAATATATAAAGTCAGGAGGTTAAAAATGAATCAAATAAAAGAATATAACGAAACAATTTTTGAAAGCATAAAACACATTAATGAATATGGTAATGAATATTGGTTTGCTCGAGAGTTAATGGTAGTACTTGAATATAAAAGATGGGATAAATTCAATAATGTTATAGCTAATGCTAAAGTAGCTTGTGGAAAAAGTAACAATCTTATTGATGAGCATTTTTCCCAAGTGGGAAAAATGGTAAAAATAGGTTCAGGAGCAAAAAGAAAACAAGTTGATTATGAGTTATCAAGATATGCTTGTTACTTAATTGTTCAAAATGCAGATCCTAGAAAAGAAAATGTTGCACTTGGGCAAACATATTTTGCAGTTCAAACAAGGAAACAGGAAATTTCTGAATTGGAATACAGTAAATTATCCGAAGATGAAAAGAGATTTTATCAAAGAAAATTAACTAAAAAAGGTAATTATTCATTAAATCAAGCCGCTAAAAATGCAGGTGTTAAAAACTTTGATAGGTTTCATAATTTTGGCTACAAAGGTTTATATAATGGTGAAACAGCAGATGATATAGCAAAAAGAAAAGGGCTAAGATATAGAGAAGATATTTTGGATAACATGGGTAGTGAAGAACTAGCTGCAAATTTATTTCGGATTACACAAACCGAATCCAAATTAAAAAAAGAAAATATTAAAACAGAAAGCGATGCAAATAAGGCACATTACACTATCGGGAAGAACATTAGAGAAGTTATTGCAAAAAATGGGGGAACAATGCCTGAAAATTTGCCTACACCTAAAAAAAGTCTTAAAGAGTTAGAAAAGGAAAAAAGAAAACAAGAAAAGATTGAAATGAAATAAATTTGGATTTACTATATTGCTGGATAAATATGTATCGCAAGAACTTTATAATAAAATAAAGTATTTTATAGAAATATTTACGAAGATAAGGTAAAAGTATCTTTTTTTTGATTGTATTTAAAAATATATTTAGTAATTGAGAAATATGATATAATATTTTTAACTAGGGAGGTTATAGTTATGCAAAATTTATATAAAAATGAATTATATAATGATGAAATTATAAAACTTAAAGATAAAAAATTACAATTAGCTTATATATTAGGTGGTATAAAA
>CANRKJ010000077.1 GCA_947631185.1 uncultured Clostridia bacterium
TTTAATTCTTTTCTTGCTCTTTTTATATAAATATTATAAAATTATTTTAGGAGGGTTTATAAATGGAAATTAAATTAATTGGTGCACTTGATTATAAAAAAGTAGAAGACCTTTTAAAAACAAAATTAGATAAAGAAGAAAAAGATAATGTAATTAATGAATTAAAAAATATTGAAATAGAAAGACGCAGTGAAATTATTTCTGCTGCTGGTAGATTATCACGATTTACTGGCGATGTTTTTGAAATATTTGATTTAAGTGAAGGAAAAACTTTGGAACAAAATTCTAAATTTATAGAAAGAGTTTGTAGCATGGGTCATAATTCAATAACTGATCATGATTACTTAGTTTTTGCAATAAAAAATGTATCAGCAGTTGTTGAACAAACTATTATTGAAGAGAGATTTTCATCTTTTACCATAAAATCAAGAAGGGAAGTTGATTTTTCAAAAGCTGGCTATTATATTCCTGATTTTCATGATGAAAATGGAAAATTAATTGATAATAATGAAGAAGTTAAAGAAGAATTTAAAAGATATATCCAATCTCTTTTTGATAAATATTCCAATTTTTTAGAAAAAGGAATATCTAAAGAAGATGCTAGATTTATTTTTCCATATAATTTTTATTCTAATATTATAATGGGTGTAGATGCCCATACTTTAAAAAATATGATTATTAAGTATACTAAGAAAAAATATTCTAAAATTACTGAATTACGTGAATTTGGTCAAAAATTATATGAAATTGCTAAAATAAATTGTCCATATATAATAGAAGAAATAGATAATAAAAAATTAGAATTGGAAGATCCTGTAGATGAATATTTAAATAAAAAAATCTCCAAAACTAATTATCGTGTTATAAAACCATCTGCTAGACTATTAAACGCTTCTAGTAATATTGATGATACTATTTTAACGTCTGCTATAATGCGCCGTTATGGTGTTGATCGAGTTACAGCTACTAATATACTTAATAATGTTTCTACATCGTATCATGAATTTAAAAATGAATTAATGCGTAAAATAGCATTAGAAGGTGATAAAGAAGAATTATCTCAAGTTAATTTTCAATTTCAAATTCCTTTATCATTTGCAGTATTAACACATCTTACTAGACATAGAACACATAATATTTTAATTCCAGATTTTTTACCTAATATTGATTTAAGTCAGTATAAAATGCCGCCCAAAATTGAACATGATAGTGAATTAAAATATGAATTCGATTCTATTTTTTCAAATAATCAAATCATGCACGACCATTTCAAAAATGACTATGGTATTAGAGATGAAGATTTAGTATATTTTACTTTAGCTGGGAATTCAGTTAATATTGTCACTAGTATGAATGGTAAGACTCTTGCCCATATTTTAAGTTTAAGAGAATGTAATAAAGCACAATGGGAAACACAAAAAATGGCTTATGGTATGCATTCTGAAATAACAAATTTATTAGATGATGCTCAAATTTATTCATCAGTTTTAGGGGCATCATGCATGACTATGGGTATTTGTAAAGAAGGCCGTGAAAGTTGTGGTAAGTTAGAAGCAATTAAAAAAGGTAAAAATTTTCAATATATAAAAAAATAAGTCATATATAATATGAACCCCGTTTCTTAGACATAGAAACGAGGTTTTTATATGTATGATATGAAAATAAAATATAGAAATCAAAATAATGTGTTATAATGAAATTTAAGAATGCTTAATTTAAAATTATAAAGAAGCAATTTTTATGGAAAATATTAAAAAATTAAACTATATAAATATGGAGAGAAAATATGGATGAGAATAGATTAAAACATAGTTTAGCTGTTGCTAGAAAAATGGTTGAAATAGGGAAAAAATATAATTTAGATTCTAATGAATTAGAAGATTTGTTTGTATTAGGCTTAAATCATGATATTGGTTATGAATACGGAGATATTTCTAATCATGAACATATAGGTGGAGAGATATTAAAAAGAAATCAATTTAAATACTGGAAAGAAGTTTATTATCATGGCAATATTAATACAGAATATTCATCATTATATTTACAAATATTAAATAAAGCCGATATGCAAATTGATAAATATGGTAATGATGTTGGTTATATCAAAAGACTAGAGGATATTAAAAATAGATATGGGAAAAATTCAATAACTTACAAAAATGCAGAAATATTAATATCAAAATTAAGGAGTGAAGATTAGTGGTGGAAGAATATTTAGAATTTGCAAAAGATATTGCTTATCAGGCAGGTAAAATAATGATTAAATATTTTAATCAAAATAATGGTGCTAGTTATAAAGGAGATAAAACAATTGTAACTATTGCTGATACAGAAATCAACTCATATTTAATTAAAAAAGTAAAAGAAAAATATCCTGAACATAGCATAGATGGCGAAGAAGAACAATTTGGAAAAAGTAATTTTGTATGGGTATGTGATCCAGTTGATGGAACAGCTATGTATGCTAGGCATATACCAGTAGCAGTATTTTCTTTAGCATTAGTAATTGATGGTGTTCCAAATGTTGGAGT
>CANRKJ010000078.1 GCA_947631185.1 uncultured Clostridia bacterium
CCATACACTACCATCTGCATCTAGCATTACTACAAAGTTTTCTCCTGCAGATATTTGTATTATATTTGATACTTTTTGCATTTTTACAGGGTAATTATTTACATCTACTCCTGAAACATTTATTCCAAATTGTCCATAGTGATTATATCCCCATGAATATACTTCACCACTCTCAGTCAATGCATGTGCTGTATGGAATTCTGCTGTTATTTGTACTATTTTATTTAAAACTCCCACTCCAGATGGTCCTTTTACTTGTGTAAATACAATTCCATCTTCAGTTGTTCCATCACCTAATTCTCCATGTCCATTATGTCCTGTTGCCCATACTGTTCCATCTTTTCTTAATACAAGTGAGAATGTATATCCTGCTGCTATATCTATTGCATCATCAATTGTTTCTAAGCTTTCCTCTCCATCTTCATTTACAATTTTTGCCAAAACTCTAGTTGGTTCAATTCTCTTATCTTTATCTCCAACACCTAATTGTCCATTACTATTTAATCCCCAACTCCATACACTTCCATCTGCTTTTAATGCTATAAAATGATTACTTCCTCCAACTATTTTTGGACTAGTACTATTATTCTTTTCATTAACATTTACTTTTACTCCAGCCCATAAATCATTTTGTTCATTATATAATTTTATATATGTACTTCCTGTTGAAACTGCAGTTACCATTCCTGTATGCTCATCTACTGTAGCAACATCTGTATCCATACTTTTGAAAGTACATTCATCACCAGGCACTTCATTTATTAATAAATTAAATGCCATAGACATATTATATTCTATTTTTTCTTGTTCTCCGGCTTTTTGGAAATTAATTATATTTTTATTAACATTTATTTTCTTATCACTAATACACCATGGTTTTATTAGACTTTCAATAGTTCCATTTCCCATTTCACCTTCTGTATTATATCCTACTGTATATACCATTCCATCTTGGTCTACTATCGCTCCTGTAGTATTTCCACCCCATATATCATTATATCTTGTTATTCCCATTGTTAATATATCTTTATCTGTTTGTACTAGCTGAGGGTAAATTTCACCATCACTTACTTTTTCCATAAATAGTTGTCCATAATCATTTCTTCCCATTACATACATTCCAGCTTGTTCATTTTCTTTCTTTACTGAAATATATGTCTCATTTCCTGATGCAAGAATATGTTTTGGATTTTTTATTGATTCTGTTTTTTCAACTGCATTTGTTTCTTCATTTCTTTTAGCTACAGTCCTAATTTCATTTATAATATAATAACTTCCACCTGAAATACCTTTTCCTAATTGTCCATATCCATTACTTCCTACTGCCCATACTGTTTCATCTTCTTTTAATACTACTGTATGATTTGTACCTGCTGATATTTCTTTTACATTTTTTAATATTGTACCATCTGTGTCTTTCATATGTTGTGGTAATCTATGATCTGCAGATTCTTGTGTTCCATAATTTCCACTACCATTTGTTCCAACACCCCATACACTACCATCTGCATCTAGCATTACTACAAAGTTTTCTCCACCAGATATTTGAATTATATTTGATATTTTTTGCATTTTTACTGGATAATAATTTACATCTGCTGTATTATTTGTTCCAAATTGTCCATAGTGATTATTTCCCCATGAATATACTTCTCCATCTTTTGTTAATGCATGTGCTGTATTAAATTCTGCTGTTATTTGTACTACATCTTTTAGTGGTTCATTATTTTCATTTAACCATACTTTATGGAAAGAAGGAGAATCTACAGTAGTTCCATCACCTAATTGTCCATATCCATTATATCCTGTTGCCCATACTGTTCCATCATCTTTTAGTACTAATGTAAAATCATATCCTGCAGCTATATCTACTACATTTTTCATAATAGTTTGAGTTGGTACATTTCTATTGGTATTATCTCCTAATCCTAATTGTCCCCTATTATTTAAGCCCCATGTCCAAACAGTTCCATCTGCTTTTAATGCTACAAAATGTTTGTCTCCTCCTACTATTTTAGGTTGAGTTTGACCTTCTTCTCCATTTACATTTATTCTAACTGCAGTCCATAAATCATTTTCTTCATTATGTATTTTTATATATGTAGTTCCTATTCCTTCTGCTGTAATTATTCCTTTATCATCAACAGATGCAACTGAATTATCCATAGATGTATATTCTAAATCATCAATTGGTAATGTATCTTTTAGTAAGTTAAATTCCATCTCTAAACTACATTCAACAGAATCTGTTTGGCCTGGCTTTTTAAAATCAATTACTTTTTTATCTAATTTTAATTTTAAATTACTTATACACCAAGGTGTTATTAAATTCTCAACAGTTCCATTTCCCATTTCACCTTCTACATTGTAACCAACTGTATATACTTTTCCATCTTCATCTACTATTGCTCCTGTAGTATTTCCGCCCCATATATCATTATATCTTGTTATTGCCATTGTTAATATATCTTTATCTGTTTGTACTAATTTTGGATAAGCTTC